>JAJEGW010000160.1 GCA_022819605.1 Silicimonas sp.
CTGGAAACGCGTGTCCTCGACTGGCTTCGCCAGGCTCTCGAGCTGCCCACTGCGTTCCATGGCGTCATTCATGGCAGCGCCTCCGAAGCCACCCTCGCCGCCGTCCTGACCATGCGGGAACGCACGCTTGAGTGGCAGGGAAACCAGGCCGGACTGCCGGGGCAGAAACCCCTTCGGATTTACGCGACGGCCGAAGTGCATACGTCGATCGACCGTGCGATCTGGGTGGCCGGGATCGGGCAGGACAACCTCGTCCGGATTCCCACAATGGGACAATTGAGATCCATGAATCCCTCTGCACTGGACGACGCGATCAAGTCCGACCTTGCAGCGGGGCAACTGCCCGCAGGCGTCATCTCCTGCGTAGGCGGCACCAGCATGGGCGCCTCCGACGACGTGGGCGGCATCGCGAGGGTTGCGAGAAAGCACGGTCTCTATCTTCACGTGGATGCAGCCTGGGCAGGAAACGCCATGATCTGCCCCGAGTTCAGGCACCTCTGGGCCGGCACCGAGGAGGCGGACAGCGTAGTCTTCAATCCCTACAAGTGGATAGGAGGACAGTTCGACGGGTCCGTTCATTTCGTGCGCTCGCCGGAGGATCTGACCCGCACGCTGGCAATCAAGCCGGTATACCTGAAGACACATGGCGCAGACGGATTCATCAACTATTCGGAATGGTCGATTCCACTTGGCCGGAGGTTCCGAGCGCTCAAGCTATGGTTCCTGATCAGGGCCTACGGGCTGGAAGGTCTCCGCCGCCGCATCCGAAACCATGTCGCATGGTCAGAAGAGCTTGCCGGGAGACTTCGGGACGACAGCAGGTTTGAGATCGTGACCGAACCGATTCTGTCACTGTTCACGTTCCGCCTCGTCGGGAAGGATGACGCGGATCAGCTGAATTTCGTGAACCGCCTGAACGACGACGGGCGAATCTACGTGACGCAGACCCAAGTCGATGATCGGACCGCGATACGCTTCCAGGTCGGACAGTTCGGTACCACGCGTGAAGACGTGATGGCGGCATATGACGTGATGGTGGAACTGGCATGAGATACGCGACCTACATTCACGACAACGAGCGCTTCTACGGCAAGGTGACCGAGCACGGAGCCATCCCGCTCTCGCCCGATTTTCCTGAGTGGCCGACACTTAAGGATGTCGTCGCGTCGTCCGGAATCGACGCTTTGGCACATGCGGCGGCAGGCCGGACCGCTTCACACCGCGGCATCTTGTTCGAACCTCCGATTCCGGATCCCAGCCGAATCATTTGCGTCGGTGTCAATTTCCCTGACCGGAATGCGGAGTACAAGGATGGCAGCGATCAGCCGAAGCACATGTCGCTCTTTCCTCGCTTCCCGTCGAGCTTCACCGGCCATGACCGGCCCCTGATCCGGCCGCCCGAAAGCGAACGGCTCGACTACGAGGGCGAGGTCGCCGTCGTGATCGGCAAGGGCGGACGCCGAATAGCCGCATCAAATGCTTACGCACACATTGCTGCCCTCACACTGTGCAACGAGGGAACGATCCGTGACTGGGTTCGGCACGCGAAATTCAATGTCACTCAAGGCAAGAACTGGGACAACTCCGGCTCCATGGGACCCTGGATCGTGCCCTTCACCGATCCTGCCCAGCTTGACGACGCCCGGCTCGTCACGCGGGTCAATGGAGAGGTGCGGCAGGACGATTATCTGAAGAACATGATGTTTCCGGTGCGCGAACAGATCGCCTACATCTCGACCTTCACGACTCTCGACAGCGGCGACATCATTGTCACCGGCACCCCCACTGGCGCGGGCGCGCGTTTCGATCCGCCGCGGTTCCTGCGGCCCGGCGACGTGATCGAGGTCGAGGTCGACGGCATCGGCACCCTGCGCAACACGGTCGAGGACGAGACATGACGCCCGAAGAGCATGCCAGCGCCGCCGCCGCACTGCTTCAAGCCGAGGCGACAAGGACCCAGATCGGCCTGCTCAGCCTGGCCCATCCCGACATGACCATGGATGACGCATATGCCATCCAGAACGAGATCCTCTCGGCCAAGATTGCCCAAGGATGTCAGATAGCCGGATGGAAGATCGGGCTCACTTCAAAGGCCATGCAAGCCGCGCTGAACATCGACGTTCCGGACAGCGGGATCCTCTTTGACGACATGGAATTCGCCAACGGAAGCGAAGTTCCGGCGGGACGCTTCATACAGCCCCGCATCGAGGCGGAGATAGCGTTCATCATGAAGAGCGCGATCAGCGGACAGGACGTCACGCGCAAAGATGTCCTAGCCGCAACCGCATGCGTTGCTCCGGTGATTGAAATCCTCGACACCCGCATCCTTCGTTCCGACCCTGAGAGCGGGCAGACCCGAATCATCACGGACACAATCAGCGACAACGCCGCGAATGCGGGCTTCGTGCTTGGAAGCGAGTGCCACGACGTGGATGCGCACGATCTCCGCTGGATTCCGGCAATTGTCTTCAAGGACGGTGAGGTCGAGGAGACCGGTCTCGGCGCAGGCGTCCTGAACGACCCCGTCGAGAGTGTTTGCTGGCTGGCCTGTCGCATGGCATGCTATGACCAGCGGATCGAGGCCGGACAGGTGATCCTGTCGGGATCATTCATCCGCCCTCTTGAATGTCCCCCGGGGACCCGAATACATGCCGACTACGGAGCCTTCGGCACCGTCGACATCGCTTTCGCCTGAAAGGTCAATCCCATGAGAGACTCGAACTTCCTGAAAGAACAGAACGCCCGCCTTCTTTGGCACCCGATGGCAAGCCCGACGGACTGCATCGAGAACCCGCCGGTCATCGTCACGGGCGCGACGGGCACGCGCATTCGCGACATCGACGGCCACGAGGCGGTGGATGCCGTGGGCGGTCTCTGGAACGTCAATCTGGGATATTCCTGCGAGCCCGTGAAACAGGCGATTTCAGACCAGCTCGGCACGCTGCCCTACTATTCGGCCTTTCGCGGAACCACGAACGACAAGATCATCGAACTGGCGCACGAACTGGCCGATTTCTTCGGCTCGGACGGCATGGCGCGCGCATTCTTCACCAGCGGCGGTTCGGACAGCGTCGAGACCGCCCTGCGCCTTGCACGGCAATATCACAAGATACGGGGAGAAGCCGGTCGGGTGAAGTTCCTGAGCCTGAAGAAAGGTTACCACGGCACGCACATGGGCGGCGCCAGCGTCAACGGAAACGCGAACTTCCGGACAAACTACGAGCCCCTTCTGCCGGGCTGCTATCACATTCCGTCCCCCTACACCTACCGCAACCCCTTCGACGAAAGCGACCCGGAAAGGCTCGCCAGCCTATGTGCGGCAGCGCTGGAAGACGAAATCGAGTTCCAGGGCGCGGGCACCATCGCCGCCTTCATCATGGAACCGATTCTGGGCGCCGGCGGCGTGATCCCGCCGCATTCGTCGTTCATGCCGATGGTACGCGAGATCTGCCACCGTCATGGCATTCTGCTGATCTCTGACGAGGTGATCACCGGCTACGGCCGCACGGGCGCCTGGTCCGGCGCACGGCTTTGGGGCGTCCGTCCCGACTTGATGACCACCGCCAAGGCGCTCACCAACGGCTACTTTCCGTTCGGTGCAGTGATGATCAGCGAAGGGATGGCCGACGCTTTCGAGAACGACAAGTCGCCCAACGCCTTCATCGGCCATGGCTACACGTATTCGGGCCATCCGGTCGGAGCGGCTGCAGCGCTGGCCTGCCTCGCCGAAACCAAGCGTCTCAACGTGATCGAAAACGCGGCGGCGCGCGGAACCGAACTCTTTGACGGCCTGTGCGCCCTCAAGGAAAAGCATGAGCAGATTGGTGACGTCCGAGGCGGTCACGGGCTGATGCTTGCCATCGAATGCGTGTCGGACCGTGCTACAAAGGCAGCGGACATCGCTATGCCGCTCCGGGTGCAGAAGCTGGCT
>JAJEGW010000089.1 GCA_022819605.1 Silicimonas sp.
GGACCTGAGGTGGCCGCCGACCCTTGCCGGGCCCACGGACCCGGATCTCGCGAAGGCGCGGTTCCACTTCCCGGCGGTGGACGGTGCGATGTCGAAGCTGGCCGCGACGGCGCGGCAGGTTGCGCCGGCCTGCATGGCCGCAATGACGCGCATGCGAAGATCGATGGAGCAGGCTCTGGGCATCTCGGGGGTCTCCTGATTGCGATGCACGCATCGAATCAGACCTCCGACAGAATGGGAATCCCCAATGATTCCAACTAGGTCGGACACGCTCTAAGCACTCAACCGTCCACGTGCTCCGCGTTGACCTAGGAGGGATCCCAGCGGACTCTGTCAGTGAGGCGTGGGATCTTCTGCTGGCACGGCGTGCGTGTCCTTCGGCATAGCTGGTCATCTTCACCTGCCCCATTGCACGCGCCGGCGCGGCGGAGACCGTCATGTAGCCATTCATTGTCATGGCGTTTCCCATTCTCCCGGCAGCGCGCGTCGGGGTCATCCGGACACGGCCAGCCAGAAAAGCAAGGAGTGGCACAGTCCGGGAGAAGGGCATTTCGATTTCGGCATTGCTCCTGGATCGCAACCCATGACTGGAGCCTGCTCATCCGCTAAAGAGAGGCACGCCTTCACCCTGAATTCCGGTCGATACTGCAGCGCACGATTCATGCCCAAGGGTCGGCTGAATTCAACTCACAGAGCAATGGACATGAGATCTGACTACCCCAATTGGCAACCTGCCGCGCCATCAACAACTGCCAAGCACTCAATTGGCACTGCAGTCCCACAGGGTCAGTCGCTCAAAATGGCCATGCTGTCGGCGTCCCAACAGATCCAGACCGGCGCGTCGCCAACCGCCTGACCCGTTTCCAAATTGACATAGGCCTTCAGAGTTGCACCCGCGGCTTGTTCGACGAGCAGGTCCACCATCATCCGGCTGCCAAGAAAGGTCTTGCCGACCACCCGGCCCCGAACCGCGTTGACCCTTTCTGGCTTCTCGCGGTGCAACTCCAGCCGTTCCAGACGGACGGAGGCAGTGGCATGTCCGTCGGAATGCGGGTCTTCTGGCCGTCTGTGACCGCGCAGGATCGATCCGTGCCATTCGATCACCACCTCTGCACCCTCCTGGCTGCGGACTTTGCCCGAGATCAGATTTGTTTCGCCAACGAACTCCGCGACGAAGCGGTTGGCGGGGTGAAGGTAGAGCTCTTCGGGCGTGCCGTCCTGTTCGACGCGCCCAGCATTCATCACCACGATCCGGTCCGACATGGTCAGCGCCTCTTCCTGGTCGTGGGTGACGAAGACAAAAGTCTTGTCGGTCCGCCTCTGAATCGATTTTAGCTCTTGCTGGACCTGTCCCCGAAGCTTCGCGTCCAGCGCACCAAGCGGTTCGTCGAGCAGAAGAAGCGCGGGATCAAGGGCAAGTGCGCGCGCCAGGGCAACACGCTGGCGTTGTCCACCGGAAAGCTGGCCAGGATATCGGTCGCCATAGTCGGCAAGCTCAAGGAACGTCATCAATTCATTCAGTCGGTCCTTGATGGCGCTTCGGCTCATGCCCGTCAGTTCCAGTCCGAAGGCCATGTTTTGCAGGACCGTCATGTGCGGAAACAGGGCATAGTCCTGGAACACCATGTTCACGTTGCGCCGGTCTGGCGGAAGCCGGGTTACATCCTTGCCCTCCAGCACAATTCGTCCGGCGTCCGGACGCTCGAACCCGCCGAGAAGGCGCAACGTGGTCGACTTGCCACAACCCGAGGGACCCAAGAAGGTGACGAACTCGCCTTCGGTGATATCCAGTTCCATCCGCTCAAGCGCGACCGCATTGCCAAAGGTCTTCGAGACCCCTTCAATGCTGACGACGGGAGGCTGCGAGGTCATCGTCCGGAGTCCTTGTTCGTACGGCGCACATATCGCTCGGCCCAGATCCCGAGGACCGCAGTTAGGACCAGCGCTACAGTGGCGATTGCGTTGATTTCCGGTGACATGCCAGAGCGCAGCTTGGCGAAGATCAGAACCGGCAGGGTAGGCTCGTAGCTGCCAAGAAAGAACGAGCGAACAAAATCGTCGAAGCTGAGCAACAGGCAGAAGATGCTGGCACCCATGATGGCGGGGGTCAGGTAGGGCAAGGTGATCCTCAGGAAGGCGACCAACGGGTCGGCGCCAAGATCGCGCGCCGCTTCGATCTGGCTTTTCGGCAGGGTGGAGAGACGCGCCATGACCACAAGCACCACAAAGGGCACATTGTGGACCGCGTGGGCCCAGATGATCGCGAACATCCCCGGTTCGATGCCAAGAAGGCGAGCATAGATACGGAACGCAATCGCCGAGATGATGCCGGGCACAAGCGCTGGCAGGATGGCAAGACCGAACACCGTCGCACGTCCCCAAAACTTCCGTCCCTCCAGCAACACCGCGATCCAAAGCCCAATTGCAATTGAAATCACGGATGCGCACACTGCGATCGCGATCGAATAGCCAAAGACCGAGATCACTTCGGCATCCTCGAATACACCAAGGTACCAGTCGAGCGTCCAGGATTTGATCGGAAACCCAATGAACTTCGAATCCTTGAATCCCATGAGAATCATCAGGATCAGTGGCACAAACACATAAAGGACGAAGGCCCAGTAGACGCAGGACAGGAAGATGCGCGTGTTGCGGGTCACTTGGTGTCACCTTTTCTGAGCATGTACATCAACCGCTGAAAGACACCCGAAATCGCCAAAGCGGCAAGGAACATGATCGTCGCAAAGGCCGCGCCAGTCGGCCATTCGTCACCCGCGACGTGGAAAAAGCCAGCGATGGTCTCAGCAAAGACCGTGGTCGAGGGGCCGCCAAGAAGCACCGGCGTTGCGTAGAATCCAGTCGAGATCAGGAAGACCAGTGTACACCCGGAGGAAATGCCTTCGATCGTCAGGGGCAACGTCACGCGTCGGAACCGTGTCCACGCGCCTGCGCCGAGATCGGCCGCCGCCTCCCAGTAGCTTTGCGGTAGCTTTTCCAGTGCCGAGTAGAGAGGAAGCAGCATGTAAAGCGCCGTCAGATAGACGATGCCCACGCCCATCGAAAAGCTCGTATACATGAACGGGATCGGTCGATCGACCAGCCCCAGCCACTTTAGCGCTAGATTTACCGCCCCAGTATTGCCCAACAGGATCATGATCGCATAGGTCCGCACGATCTCGCCGACCCAAAAGGGCACGAGAAGCAGTAGCAGGAATAGGAGTTGGTTCTTTCGGCTGACATGCCGGGCAAGGAAATATGCGACGGGGTATGTGATTATGAGCGTCGCCAGGGTGAAGGTGCTCGCGAAGACGAGCGTCCGGAAGAACGGCATCCAGAACAGCCTGTCCCCGAAGAACCGCCCGTAATGTTCCAGAGTGAATTGCGTCTGGGCGTTCTGGGCAACCGGATACGCATCGGTCAGGCTGACACGGAGCATCTGAAGCATTGGCCCGAGATGCTGCGTCAGGACCCATAGGACTGGCAGCGCGGCGAGAATGAAGAACTGGCGCCGCGGAGACGCGTAAACGAACGTCAACAGGGCCTTGTAGGGCCCCCAACGGGTCGTTCGGCCCCAAAATGGAGGGTGGTTCTCCCCCGGTGCGCCCCGCGGTTCAGGCGCGGATGCGACTTCTGAGTTCATGGCGTTCCCCTAGCCGGTCAGGTCGGCCCGCACGCCCTCGGTTTAGGGGCGGCTTCCAATTGGTGGAAACGGAGGTATCAGTGCCAGCCCGCACGCCCCCGGTGAGAGGGAGCGTGCGGCGTGTCAGGACATCAGGCCGCCTTGACGGCTTCCACAGCAGGGTCGACGAGACCGTATTTCATCTCATTCGCCTCGGCGCGGAAGAACTGCAGGTTGGCAAGTTGTTCCTCCGGGAAGGACGTGGACCGCTTCTCTGCCTCGGTCAGGTATTGCGAGGCGTCCTTGTATGTCGAGATGAATCCCGACGCCTTGGTCATCGAGGCACCGATTTCGGGGGACGCCAGGAGCGCGTTCAGAAGCGTATAAGCGTTGTCCGGATTCGGAGCGTTATTGGCAATGTTCAGCGTATACACGAAGCCATACGAACCTTCCATCGGGATAGACATGCCCAACGGGAAGCCATCATTGATCAACGCGGCAGCCGGACCGTTCCACGAGTGACCCAGAACGATGTCCTGATTTATGAACATCTGTTGCACTTCGGCACCGCTGTCATAGTACTTGCGAACAAGTGGCTTCTTTTCGATCAGGAAGTTCTTCGCTTCCTCAACGATTCGGGCGGCCTCGTCCGGGTCATCCAAGTAGGCGACCATATTGCCGTCATAACCCATCATCAGCATTACGATCGACATCATGTCCTGGATGATATAGGCGGTCTGGCCCTTGTACTTCTCGCTGAACAGCGTGTCCCAGGTCTGGGCCTCTTCCTCGGAAACGAATTCGGTATTGTAGGACAACACCTCCATACCAGAGAGGATCGGTGCGCCCCATTTGTTGCCGTTGATTGTGGCCCAATCGCTTTCAGAGAAAGTCGGATTGATACTTCCCCAGTTCGACAGTCGACTTGTGTCCATCGGCGCCAGCAACTCGCTGTCGATGAACTGAAGGAACCGATGACCGGCGACGGTCACGATATCCACAGTCGGGTTCGGTGCTTCGGCAGCCAGGAGGTTGAACTGCTTGCCCTGGTCGTCGACAAGACGGACGTTCACCTTGATGCCAGTATCGGCCTCGAACTGCTCCCTGAAGGCGTCGGGCACGAACTGGTTGTAGGTCCAGACGTTCACCTCGCCGCTACCCTGCGCATTGGAACTGCGCAGATAAGCCGGACTTGCCAGCATGGCCGACCCGACGACTGTGGTGCTGAGGAAACGACGACGGTCTATGTTCGGTTTGGACATTTCTTTCTCCCTTTTCCTGTTTGGTTGGCTATTGATCAGCGGACGCCATGACGACATCCGAGTGGTTCAGAAGGCCAGTCTTCGCAGCCTCCTTCAGGTCGTCGAGCGTATGGCTCGACAAATCGATTGCATCGAGAAGCGCGTTCTCGGCCATGAAGTTCCGGCCATACATGGCCGAGAAAACGCGAATGCCGGCCTCGTGCAGCAACGCCGGTCGACCGGCCATGCGACCAAGCACGACGGTCAGTGCCAGCCCGAAAGGCACATCCTCGGTTACATAACGGCTGTCGGCCGTCGCGGGTCCGGTGCCGCCGTTTCCCTCGGCATGCATCTCCAGGTTCATCTCGGAGATCGAGGCCACAGGCACATGGAACGACAGGTGGAAGTGCTCAAAGATCGTGCGTACCTTCACCCCCAACGCCTCGGCGATGGCCAACCGCTCAGCATCCAGCGCTTCGAGCAGGCGACCGACATTGGGCGTGACGTTCTGGCCCTGACTCCAGTCCTCGCCGCGCTCCATCCTGGTCATGTTGCACAGCGCGATACCCATGTGGTTTTGCGGATTCAGGTTCGAGAGCGATATCGCCAGCAACCCTTCTCGTGGTTGGAACCGGTCCCCGAACAGCCGTTGGCAAAGCGCCAGAGCCTCAACAGAGCGGTCTTCAGGCACGGTGCAGAGGTCAACCAGCTTGCGGACCGTGTTGACCCGCACCCGTGTCGGCGACTGTCGCCGCCCGGTTGCCGCGGTCGTGCCCCAGGCGGTCACAGGTGCAGAAATTCCTCGCGCCGCCAATTGCTGACTCAGAAAGATCGCGCCAAGCGAAGCGTGGGACGAGATGATAACGTGCTGACCGTTTCGGACTTTAGGCGCAAGCGCGTCCATCACCGGTCTATGGCCATAGGCAGGAAGAGCGATCATCAGGCAGTCGTTCTCCTCGGCCAGCTGCCCGGCAGTGGCGGCAATTCGCGGAGTCAGAACAGTGTCAAGGGCCCCCTCTGCGGTCAACGGAGTGCCGTCGGTCAACGCCGCTGTTCCCGTGCCCGAAGGCGACCAGAGCATCGGATCATGCCCCTTCCCGGCAACCAGCGCTGCCGTTCCGAAAGCGATCGAGCCTGCACCCGCAATGCCGATCCGGATCTCGTCTCCCATCAGACGCCGTGCCCCCCGCAATCCATAAAGCGCCACATCGCTGATGTCGTCAAGTCATGCATCCCCACCGTCAGACCGCACCGGATCACCGAGCACATGCATCAGCCGATTTGCCCAGGCGAACAGTGCCGTGGACAGGATCAGGTCGAGGATCTCGGCTTCCTCCAAGCCCGCTTCGCGCAGGGCGTGCATCTGTTCCGGTCCAGCCTTGGGCGGGGCTTCGGAGAGCGCTACGGCGAAATCAAGGATCGCCCGGTCGCGATTTGGCAGCGCCGCCGCGCGGCCATGAAGGGAAAGCCGGTCGATGATCTCGGTGCTGTTCTCGAGCTGTGCATGGCGCGCGGCGTGAACGGCGGCGCAATAAATGCAACGATTGACCATGGAGGCACCAATCGCCCCGATCTCGCGCTCGGACCGGCTCATGCCTCCCTTATCGTACATGATCGCGTTGAATAGAGGCGAACGGACCCTGAGCGATTCCACATCGTGCGCCAGAGTCAGGACATAATCCGAAACCTTGGTGTCGGAAGGCGTTACGCTCAGCGCCTCTAGCTGCGCCTCGCTCGCTTCCTCCAGCTTCACCGGCACCACGCGCGGACGCCATTCCGGCACACGGCGGGAGAATTTTCTGACCACTCGCCTCATGGCTTACACCTTGTCATCAGCCGCAGCCCGGTGACCACGCTGATCTGATAGGCGAGGAATGCGTTCAACTCGGACAGCCGCACGATGTCGGCATCCGCGATACCCGCGTCCTGAAGCGTGGAGACGCCGGGTGCCACCACGTTCCGCGTGTTGACTGCTACCTTGTCCATGAATGCAAGCACCGGGCCAAGCCCCTCCGCCGTGCCGTCGCTGGCCGGGTTGGCCAGCCCGACAAAGTCGCCTGCCTCCGCCGCGTAGCGGACAGCGAGGTCCCCGACCCCGTTCAGATTCGCGATCCGCGCGGCCAGCGCAGCTCGCAGCGGATGCGGCCATCGCCCCGTCTCCTTTGGCCGCAGAACCGCCCTTTCTGCCTTCGCGGTCATTTCGAAAATGTTCGACCGCAGCGCCACCATTTCGGCCGCTGGTCCCGCATCGCCGATGCCAACCGTGGCTAGCATGGTCTCGTTCGCACTCATGCCACCTGCCCTTTCCGTTCCGTCAGTTGCATCTCGGTAGCTGTCCATTCACTGCCGTCCAGTTCAGGCTTGGCGTAGTCAAGCATGCCCTGCCAATGGGATTCGATGTCCTCGGAGTAAAGCGTTGCCGACAGTGCGCGGGTCAGCCATTCGGCGCCCTCGGACACGCCAGGAATGTCACCACTCACCTTGCCAAGGCTCGCCGAAGCGCCGTAGTTGAAGCAGTAGACGTTCTTTAACCAAGGCGCCTTGCCCGGTACCTTTTCCCGAAAGCTGAAATCTGGGTTGAGATAGGGGAACCGCCCGAGATCGGCGGACACCTCGTCCTCGGGCGGGGCATAGACATCCTCCCAAAGCTGGATCTCGCCCGCCGCATTGCCAAACTCGAGCCGAGAAAGCGGATCGACCGTAAACCCTGTGCCGAGAATGACGAAATCCGCAAGACAAAACGTGCCGTCGGCGAAACCCACACGCACCGCATCCCCCTCCACTTGCGTCGATGTCACTGCCTTGTCGAAATGGAAGAACGCGTTGTTGTGCCGGCTGACCCGGAGTGTCGAACCATGAGGCGCGGGCGTCTGTGTGGCGAAGGAATACTGCATGAAACGCCAGCGCCACTCGTCGGGCAATTCAGCGAAGCCAGCCGTAAATCCAAAGCTGCCGATCCCCATCATCTTGTTGATCGTCGGCATCTCTTTCCTGCGGATCAGATGGCGGACTTCGGCGGCACCGTGCTCCAGCGCTTCGGCGGCATTTTCGACGGCCGAAGCGCCGACACCAACTACCGCCACCCGTTTGCCCCTGAGAGCCGGGAAGTCGATCTCGTCTGCGCTGTGGGCCCAGCACTCGTGGGACAAGCCTTCGACGAAGCCGGGAATATTCTTTTCGCCCGTGCCGTCGCGACCGGTGGCGAAGACCAGTTTCCGCGTCAGAATCGTGTCGCTGTCTGCTCCAGAAAGATGCAGTCGCAGCAGATCGCCCTCTGGCTCTACCAGATCAACCGAAATGCCGTTCTCGACCGGCACTTCCAGGGCTCTTCGGTACCAACGAAGATAGTCCATCCACATCGGGCGCGGAATTTTGTCCAATGCACCCCAGGCTGCCGCCCCGAATTGCGCGCGGAACCAAGCCTGGAACGTCAACGTGCCCTGCCGATAGCATGGGCCGGTCAGTTCCTTGGGCGAACGCAGCGTCTCCATCCGCGCATAAGTCAACCAAGGGCCCTCGAACCCTTTCGGGCTACGATCAAGCACACGGGTGTTCAGCACTCCGCCCATACTTAGCGCAAACCATGCCAGCATCCCACACATGCCCGCGCCGATGATAGTCACATCGATCACGCCCTCGCGGCGCGGCACCCAGTCCTTTCCGGGATAGCAAAGAAAGCGGAGGTCCTCCTTGAGGCGCGCCTCAAGCACAGGAAGTCCGCAGGCGTCGATCGGGGAAGGCTCGGTGTCTTTCATGTCCTGTCCTGTCTTCTGTATTCTGGCAGCCATGTCAGACTGTCGGCCCGGCACAAGCGGGATGCAGGCTGTCGATGTGGTAATTCTGGCGATGTGCGAAGCCAGTTCCGCTCACGGGAACGTTGCGCAGATGGCGGTGATCCGCTGGCAGATCCGGGTGGCTATGTGCGCGTTGCAGCGGATCATCAGCATGCCAGACACAAGTTGCCGCGATGGCCATCACCGTCAGCACCAACAAGAGCCCCAGAACAAAACCCGCCGTAGCGCCGCCGCTCCAGTAAGCCGCAAGCGTCAGCGCCACTGCCAGCGACCGGGCCGCCGCAAGCGACGCGACCTGTGCGGCAGAAAGCATCCGAGAGGCAGGGTTCGAGTTCGGGCTAGTCATGTAGTCGGGGTGCCTCACTGGTTATGTCTAGCCGTGGACCGGGCGGTGCCGGTGTTCACCTCCTGGACTCCCAACAATCTGTGGCCATTACGGCCAAATTGTCCACCGCCTGCAAGGCGTAGCCCGCCCATTCGTCAATCATCAATACCGAGAAATTGAGTCGCACCAGACCCGGAATCCCGGCCTTGCGACCTTGCCATATCGCCTCGAACAAGTCCTCCAAGATCGTGCGCGCGATCCTCGAATGCCCGTATCCATAGTTACTGGCACATGCGCAGCCGGACCAGCGATCGACCCAATCTGGGCTGTAGACAAAGACGTCCTTGGGAACGCGAGATTCGCAGGCACACGCCGGATGCGAGTCTGTTCATCACCACGGTCCCGACATGAACTGTTCCGCCTCGGCGTCGTCACGGGCGGCGCTTGCCGTCATCTGCGCTACCCTGCGGGCAGCCACGCAGGTCCCGCATGATCGGCCAAGAAACCGTTGTGGATGCTGTCGGAAACTTGAGAGGTTACGTCCCGTTTCGGGTCGCGCGCAAAATGAGCGCATCGTACTGTTGTCGGTATCTGGAAGTGGCCGAGCAGTTGTTCGGCAATCGCCAGCTCTCGGGTGGAGAATCTAGGGTACGAATCATGGGCACGGATATCCTCGCGTCCAGCGAGTTTCCGGAAACATCGCCAAGGTGCAAGTCCTTAAGGTGAACTCCGGCCACTTCAGCAAGCGGGAGAACTGGCGTTGGACTGCACTGATCAGCTCAGAATCTGTCCGGCTGCGATACGAACCGCTGCTTTCAGTGCAGAAACGGAAACCGCACGCGACTCGCGATCCCGGATTCCAGTCCCGCGAGAGGGCGAGTCGATCTTTGCCAAAGAATGACGGCTCTCACAACTGTCTTGTCGCTTGACCCCGACCAAGCCAGGCATGTTACGTTTGACCGAATGCGCAGAAATCCGGAGTAGCAACATGACCCCGACGCAACTCGAACACATTAACCTGACTGTCAGCGATCCCAAGGCAACCGCAGCCTGGATCAAACGCGTGTTTGGCTGGAAGACGCGCTGGGAAGGGGTCGCAATGGAGACTGGCTATACCGTGCATGTCGGGTCGGATGACAGCTACGTCGCCCTGTTTGCCCACGGCGATGGAGTGTCCGAATCTAAGAGCTCCAGCTACATGACAAAGGGAGGTCTCAATCATTGGGCCGTCGTGGTCGACGATCTTGATGCCACTGAGGCGCGTGTAAAGGCCGAGGGATTCGATCCCGTCAATCACGCCAACTACGTGCCCGGACGACGCTTCTACTTCCGTGACAATGACGCCATCGAGGTCGAGGTCGTCCAGTATGACTGACGATTCAACAGAACCGCAGAATTCAGGTCTTGCTTGGCTGCCTCTGCGATGATTGCGATTCGCGGACGTTGCAGGGTGACGGAATCCGACCATAAGTCATTTCCTCGACACAAAATGGCAAAAAAGTCCCGATGCCAGCACTTCCGAGGTGTCCTCCGAGAATCGCATGTTGCATGGGACGGTCCAAGCAAGGCTGTTGCACGAATTCTGACACGATTTGGTGCCAAGCGAACCTGTTCGGGACGTTCCTGATTTCGAAGTCGCGTTTTCGCGACCCGCCTAATTGTGCGAGTCCGCCCAGAGAGGTTGACGTACATGGCCGGTCGACCGTGCACACCACAACGCCCCATCAGGCGCAGCGAGACCCTAGCGCACGCCGAACGCGGCAACACATTGGTCTCGCACTGCACTCACTCCTGAATGGAGAAGGACTCATCCCGGAATCCATGCCGGGCGAATCGCGCGAAGGCGCCCAAGAACATGGCGTGGCTGCCTGGCATTTTTGTGATTCTGGCACCGTCTGCATGTTGGAGACGCAGCTTCAGCACTTGGTCTAGGCCAGCCATCTGGAAGCCGCCCGATTCCAGAGAGGGCCTGCACGACTGCAGTCGCATGAAGCTCCTGACGAATCGAATTGCCGGGTTGCTCCCTCGGACCTATAGCCGCAATATGTCCGACTCAGCCCACGCCGACGATCGTCCCGAACTGCGCGGGCAGGCGCGCGCGCTCCTCCGCCTCGGCGTGCCCATTGTCGTGTCGCAACTTGCGCAAATGGCCATTGTCACGACCGACACGGTCATGATCGGATGGTACGACGTCCCCTCGCTCGCCGCGCTTTCCCTTTCAGGGGGCATCTGGTTCATCATATTCATACTCGGCTCGGGCTTCGCCTGGGCAGTGATGCCCATCGTCGCCTCGGCAATTGCGTTGAACGACATGCGGGAGGTGCGCCGGGCAACCCGGATGGCAATGTGGCTGTCCGCCCTTTATGGCATGATCGTCACGCCGCTGTTCCTGTTCTTTGAGCCAATCTTCCTGGCCATGGGCCAAGACCCCCAAGTCGCTCACCTGTCCGGAAATTACATGGTCTGGCTCGGCCTGGCCACGGCGCCCGCGCTCCTGGTCACGACCCTGCGAAGCTATCTGTCGGCCCTTGAGCGGCCGA
>JAJEGW010000073.1 GCA_022819605.1 Silicimonas sp.
CCTTGGCCTGTCTCATCCATCAGGTGCCGCGCGATGCAACGGGTTGCATTTCCACACGCGGCGGACACCGACCCGTCTGGATTGAAGAACGTCAGTCTTGCCGCCGCCTCCTGATCCGACTCGACTACGGCCAGCTGGTCAAAGCCAATTCCCCGACGCCGGTCACCAACGACTCGCGCAAGCTCGGGAGTAATTTCGGCCCCGCCCTGGCGACGGTCGATCACGACGAAGTCGTTGCCAAGCCCGTGCATCTTCATGAACGGAATGCCAATGATGTCGGTTGCATTCATGTCCGCGCATATACAGGGATGCCCGGCCATGCGAAAGTCGCGTTGCCGTCTGCGCTGAAAGAGCTGCGCCTCAAGTTCAAGAAGAGACGAACCCGTTTTGCGCTTGACTGGTCAAGATGGGCACATTACGTCGGACAACCTAGTGGGCCGTTAGCTCAGTTGGTAGAGCAACTGACTTTTAATCAGTAGGTCGCAGGTTCGATCCCTGCACGGCTCACCACAAAAGAGTTTTCAAAACAACACATTAATTGATTTGTGCCTTCCGAGGCTGGCACTGCACGAACTTGCTGGCACTCCGTTGGTAGGCAATTCAGGCCGACTTGCTGTCGTCAACTGGAGGTCTTCGGCCGCGACGACTGCAACCGCTCCGCGAATCCGTACTGTAGCGGACGGACGAGGCCAGACCATGCCCGAATCGCTTGGAAATCCGTTTGGCTTCCCAAGCGTTTGCCATCCTGCCGCAAGGATCATGAATCGCACAAGGCATCCAATCGCGTCAGCAACCGCTACGATGTTGTTTGTCTGGCTACCTCCATTTTGCCGAGTTCAAGAAAGCGCCTGCCGCTTGCAAATTTCGCGCCCTTACGCGTCGCCGCACGCCGCGACCATCGCTACGGATCACGCGGCACCAGGAACCGCGTTGCTAACGCTCCGTGCCCGTGCAGACATGTCGCCGGATCCTCGTTTGCGAGGACCGGTGCCGGCGACCGAGGAGATCTGCATCACCCGGGGTTGTACCGAGGTTGGATCCACGCCTGCCAGCACAAGGGCGCCACCAAGTCTCAATCACCGTGCACCGACCGCGATCACGTCCCGTCTCAAAGCACCCGATCAAGTCCGGCCACCCGCGCCAACGGGGCGCTTAGGGATAAGTGACGTCGCGAGCAGCCTCAGCAGCGTCTTTGGGATCCGCACCTGTGCCGCGTCATCTGGGGCCTTACCGGGAGCATTCCCATTCCCTCCGAGAACTTGCGGATCTCCACGTCGGTGAATGCGCTGAAGACTGTCAGTGACTTTTTTTGGCAGTGACCGATATAGGTATCTGTCTGGTCCTACTGGCCCTCAATAAGCGCGAATACGCAATGTACGCTAATTTCTTGGGGTGTCTCCACCACCAGCCCAAAATGTTGCGTCGGGGGCTCAATCGTTAGGCAGGCGACCAACCGGGTCCGTTTCCGCACCGTCGCAAATGGGGGAAGCAAGATCCAGCCGGTTCCGGCGGCGGCGCTCGTACAGGCCAAGCGCGTGCAACGGGAAATACTGACGGTAGAGCTCGTAATCCAGAAGGGCTGTTCGGAAGAACACGCCGGCCATGTCCTGCGTGGGCCATGTCCCATCCAGACTTTGCGCCTCGAGCAGGAAGCTGGCGCCCCGACAAATCGCGGCCCAGTCCGTTTCGCCCGCCTCAAGGAGCGCGATTAACGCCCATGCGGTCTGTATGACCTGGCTCTCCCTGTGGGGGACGTAGCGGCCGCTCAGGCAGCCACTGTGGTGCTCGCCCCATCCCCCGTCATCCCGTTGGCACTCCAAGAGCCAGCGGCAAGCCGCCCGCAGCGCCGGATCGCTCGGGCTGGCACCCTCTGCAACAAGTCCCCTGATGCCAAAGAAGGTGCCGTAAATGTACTGGACCCCCCAGACGCCGCGCCAACTGCCATCGGCCATCTGGTTCCGGCGCAGCCACAAGGCGCCGCGGGCGATGGAGTCGGTTACTGCCGACCTGGCGCCGATTTCAGGAAATCGATCCCGGCAGGTGGCCAGCGCCGCGATGCAGGAAGCGGTACATTCGACAAATGAATGTTCGGTCATCGAATCGCCGAACATCTCCGCAGGATTCAGCCACTCCAGGCCAAGTCCCGAGCGTCTGGCTTCATAGCTGCCAAAGCCGCCGTCGGGGTTCTGGCTTCGCAAGAGGAAGCCAGCGGCATCGCCAAGCACAGACGGGTCCGTGTCGTCTCCGCGGGCGGCAACGAGTCCTAGAATCGCTTCCGCCGTGCAGTCACTCACCGGCCAGCCATGCCACCCGCCTGCGAAGCACCAGCCACCCTTCGGATCAGCGCGGTTGGCTTCCCGAAACCCGTCAAAGCTGGTCCTGATCTGTTCGCGCAACAGAAAGTCGCCGCCACGTTGGACTGCATCCCGAACATCGGCGCTCCCGGGCATGACGTTCAGAGCCTGCAGCGTGAACCCTGTGTCCCAGGAGGCACTTCTTGCCCCAGTGACCCGCAGGCCATCGACATCGTCTTCCCAGATCCAGCCTTCCATCCTCGACAGCGCCTGTCGCCAATCGCCATCTTCCGGATCGTGCATCCACAGCGACAGAATGTTGAGAATGCCGCTGACCGGAGAGATGCTGGTGTGGCTGGTTGTCTGCAGTTCCCATCTGATCTGCTCGAGAATTGCATTCACGCTCCGCGCGCGCAGCGACCTGCTGTGGAACCGCTCGAACAGCCGCGCAATTCCGTATCCTGCCCTGAGCCAGGCAGAGGGCCTTGCAAAGAGGTCGGAGTCCCGAAGGCGGTTCCGGGCACCGGGGAAATTGGCGTTGTCAAAGCCTTGCGGATAGAGCTCTTCCCGCAGTTCGGCGATGACCGGCGTGATAGGCGCCTGATACCGGCGGGCATAGATCGACGCCATCGCCATGTAGATGAGCCGTGTATGGCAGTACCAGTTGGAGGGATGCAGCGGTATCCTCCGAGGCAGCCTCCACAGTTCCGGCAGGACAGCGTTCACTCCGTTCCAGTCGTATAGATTGAGGAGCGCCAGCCAGAATTTGCCCCAACTCGGAATGCCGAGAACATCCTCCGCCTGTATGAATCGTCGGGCAGGTGCGATCAGGCAGTCTTCCCGGTCCGTGCCGAGCAGGCGCGCCGCGACGTATACGAGGGTGGTGACAAACAGGTGGGGCGGCGAATGCTCGTGCATCCCCCACTGGCCGCCTTCGAGGCGGGTCCGCTCAAACAAGCGCAGCACACGGCGACGCCTGCCGGATTCTATCGGCTCGCCGACAATGTGACACAGCAGCACGTATTGCGCGGTAAGCATCGGACACCAGACCATCTCGCCTTCCCAGGCCCCGTCATCCCCCTGAACCTCCAGCATGCGCGCGGCTGCGCGGTTCAGAGCCCGACCCGCATCGGCCGAAACGACCTCCTTAGGGCGAGTGGATTTGGAGGAACCGGTCCCCACGGGTATGGAACATGGGAATGCGCGGGCCAGATCTTCCCAGGCTTGCCTGCTTTCTTCCCGGCCACCCTTGATCGCTCTACGCAACCGTCGAAACCCGCTCTGGAGCCACCAGAGGCGCGCGGCCAGCGAACGAATGATGGTCCGGGTCTGTGGCGTGGCAAGACTGCGGAGGTGGACCGGGATTTCCTTGACCACAGTCTGGACGACCGTTCCTCCAAAGGCATAAGTCAACGCGATCACGGACCGGTTCTCGCAAGCGATGATCCGCATGGTCCGATTCCTGTATGACGAACTCGTCCGCCAACAATGATAGATCGCGTCCCTAACTGCAGCCGCCTCCCCGCGGTGATCGGCAAACACCTCGTAGAAACCCATGGCAAGAATCTCGGGAACGTGGACCGCCCTCAGCCGTTCGGCAACGAATTCCCGGAAGTCCTCTTTCTCGGCAAGCGTGACAGCATCGCCAAAACCAAGGGTCATCCCGACCGCCGTCATGGGATGGTAATGCCCGACCGCATCTCCGATCAGCACCTTGCGCGAGTTCCCGTAAGTGACACGAGGCCTGAGCTGGTTGGTCGCAGCGTGGAACCGTCCGGCCTGCAGTGCTTCAACAAAGGCCGGACCGAGATCTCCCGGCAGCAGCCAGGCGCAAGATTCCGAAAGATAGCCAATCCGGTCCCGGGGGATCCAGCGGTCCAGCGGTACATCCACGACCACCCGGACGCCGCCATCCGCCAGTCTGTACATGAAGATCGGGCCCGGCCCGCCTAGAACCACGTGCCCGTACCCGTCAAACGGCAGATTCGTGTCCCGCAGCGTGACCCCAAGCATCCGCGAACTCAGGACCGGCTGGACGGAAAGGCCAAGGGAATTGCGCACTATCGAGGCGCGGCCGTCGGCGCCGACAATTCTCGCGGCAGCAATTGAGCCTTCCTGTCCGCTTGAGACAAACCTGACCTTCTCGCCTTCAATTGCATTGACCCTGGCGTTGCAAATGAAATCGACCCCGACCTCGGCCGCAATGGCTTCGCGGAGCTTCGACACGAGCAACGCGTGGTCGCACGCCAGTCCCCGCGACCCGCTTGGGTACGGAAGCTGGATTGGTTCCGAGCCGTCTTCGGGAAACACCACGAAGCCAATGCCCGGCGTGCTGTTCGGCAGGGCGTCAACGTCGATTCCGACGTCGCGCAACATTCTCGCTGCCGGCGGATGCAGCCATTCGCCTGCCAGTCGCTCAGCGGCCTTGGCGTTTGCCTTCCGTAATGGGGCCCCCACCGTCAAGCACAAGATTCCCGTGCATGAGCGGCCACAAAGCCCGAACCTGGCAAAACTGTCCCGGCGTCGGCGGCAAGAGGGCGCGGCGTTCACGCCGGAAACGGCGTTGGCTTTTGGTCCGGAGCCGAGGATCGCCTGGTTCGCCGGAGCGACCGCAAGAGTCTGGCGAGGCGAACCAGGCGATCCTCGGCGGAGTCGAAGCCGTTCAGGTTTCGTTCAAGGCCTTGCCTCCCTGTTTCCGGGAAGGTCCGCTTTACGTCCGCCGCCGGGCATCTTCCTTCCGTCCGTGGTCGGCTCGCCGGCCGCCTGCATGATGCCTGGTCCAATCCGGTCCCCGAGTGTCCATCTGAATTGCGTGCTCGAACGCGACAGCGCGCTTCGGCAACGAGGCAACTCACGACATCATCGGGGACCGCGTCCCGG
>JAJEGW010000143.1 GCA_022819605.1 Silicimonas sp.
CGGCGGCGCGAAGACGGTCTCGGACGGCAGCATCGTCGTCGACCGGGACATGAACGGCGCACGCGGCATCATGCTGCGCGCGCTCTACGGCAACTTGGGCCGTTTCCAGGCGGCGGGCGCGGATGTTGCGCTCGTTGCGGATTGAATCAAGTGAGACAAACTAGGCGCAGGCTGCGGTCTCGGCTTCGGCGACAGCGTCTGCCGTGGCATCGAGCGAAAGAAGAATTGATGTATGTCGGTTGCGAAATTCTGCAGCAGGCGCAAGCACCTCGAATTCCTGAAACGGGGCATTGGGAACCGCTCCACCCTCCGTGAGCATTGCGCGAAGCTGGTCGCGGGCTCGCTCCACGTCCTCTCGCGTGAGCCCGATGACATTGCGTGCCAGTATCGAGGCCGAAGCCTGCCCAAGCGCGCAGGCCTTGACGTCTTGACCAAAGGCCGAAATCCGCCCATCCGCCAGCGCGACATCGACGGTGATGGTAGAACCGCAAAGCGGTGAGCGTTTTCGCACCGTGCTGTCAGGGGCCTCCAGGCGCTCGGTCAGCGGAATCTCTGAAGCGAGCTCAAGAATCCTGCCGGAATAAAGCTTTATGAGATCGCTGTCCGCCATTGCTTCCCTTTGCGTGTCTCGCCATATCTAGGAACTGCGGCTAGTTGTCAAAAGGATTGGCGCATGACCTTTGATCCTGCAAGCCTGAAATACAACGACAAGGGCTTGATCCCGGCTATCACTCAGGATGATCGGACGGGAGAGATCCTGATGATGGCCTGGATGAATGCAGAGGCCGTTGCCAAAACCCTTGCGTCGGGCCGAGTGACGTACTGGTCACGGTCACGGCAAGAACTTTGGGTCAAAGGAGAGACCTCCGGCAATACGCAGACGCTGGTCGCCTTCCGGGTCGACTGCGATCGCGACTGCCTGCTGTTGGTTGTTCGCCAGAAAGGACCGGCATGCCATACGGGGCGGAAAAGCTGCTTTTACACCGCGGTCCGTCAGGACGAGGAAGTGGAGCTCATGGCACCTGAGGTGGCGTCAGCTTGATCCACCGACGCCGCAGCAGCTTGCGGCAGGTCCGCAGTGCCTTCAGAGGCCTACAAGATCGCGGATGTCGGACGGGGTAGCTCCGGCCTCCCGGTAGGATCGGATCGCCATCGAATCGTGGCGCTTCGCCAATCGGTTACCGGACTCGTCTCGCAACAGTCGGTGATGCAAGTAGGTCGGCACTTCAAGTCCGAGAAGGTGCTGGAGCAAAACGTGGATCAATGTTGCTTCGAAGAGGTCTTCGCCGCGCACGACTTGAGTGATGCCCTGGAACGCGTCGTCGACCACGACGGACAAGTGATAGGACGTGCCAAAGTCTCTTCTGGCAAGGACCACGTCTCCGATATTGTTAAGGAGGTGTTCATATGACGAGTGAATTTTCCCGGTCTCGCCATTCGGACCACGTCCCGTCTCCTGAAATGCCCGAAACCTGCCGCCTTCGGCTGCCAGTGAACCGATGCCGGATCGTTCCTTCCCGAACTGCTTCAGTGCCGACGACATGTTGAGACGCAGCGCAACGCCATCGGGCAGGCCCGAGTGCATCCTCGACTTTGAACGGCAAGTGCCCGGATAAACGATGCCGTCAGGCCCGACGAGCGGTTCACCTTCATTCGGAGCCGAAGCGGCCGCAAGAACGTCGCGTCGGTTGCAGGTACAGACATACAGCAAGCCCCTTTGCCAAAGATTGTCGAGGGCGGTGCGATAGGCGTCCTGCCGTTCGGATTGTCGGAGCACGGGAGTTTCCCACGAGAGACCTAGCCAGCGAAGGTCTTCATGGATCAACGCTTCCCACTCCTCGCGGGAACGTCCCCGATCAATGTCTTCAATGCGCAGAATGAATTTTCCGCCGGCATCCTTTGCAAGGTCATGAGCTCGCAACGCGGAGTAGGCGTGGCCGAGGTGCAGGGGCCCCGTCGGTGAAGGTGCAAAGCGCGTTCTCACGTCCGTTGCAGAACGTAGACCGTGGATTCGGCTTTCAGCTCCGGCAGGTGCGGACCATGTTCCTCGAACGCGAGAGCCACGCCGTCGGTTTTGCAGGCCGAGTCCAAGGCAGCCATGTAGCCGCTGTCTGCAAGGGTCGCGTCATTATAGGAAAATGCGAGGAGGTTTCCTGGAGCCAGCAAGGAAACCAGGAGAGCAAGCGTTTCCGGGGGAGCAGCACCCATGCTGACCACACCGGTAGCCACTATTCCGGCATAGTCGCCAGGCCGGACTTCATCGCACTTTCCGGGTTGGCCCAGCCAAATTGAACGATAAAGATCCCGTTCCTTGGCCTTGGCGAGCATTTCTGGGGAGATGTCCGTGCCGTCGACCAGGCTAAAGCCTTCCGCTGCCAAGGCCTGCCCTGACAATCCGGTGCCGCATCCAAAGTCGAGAATCGGTTGATTCACGTCAGCGCCGGCGGCGCGAAGTGCGCGCGCAACCCTTGTTGGGGTGGCGTAGCCCCAGCTTAAGACGTCGCTGTCGTACTCTTTGGCCCATCTGCGGTAGATGTCCTGGGTTTCCTCGACAGTACGCGGCGTCCAGAGATCGTCTGCAGGGCGTTTGTTCATTCGGACAGGCTAAATGAACCTTGGTCGGGAATCTAGCCCGCTGCTCGTCGGGAATGTCGATGGAATCCCGAGGTGCAAGCACTGGGTGCCGCGACCCTGGCGGCATTAAGAAGTCACAGCAACATTTTGGTTTCATTGCATGACTTGTTCTCTGATTTGTCTCAATTCAGGACAGGTCAATATGGCACTCTTGTCCATGTAGAACGTGTTCCAATACGCGACGGCGACGATGACAAGATCGAGTGCCATGACCCGTTCCCACTGTGCTGGGAGAAGCGGTCACAGATTCGCCCCCGGAATTGGGCGAATGCCGCCTTTCAAATGGGAGTCATCCACATCTCTTGAGAGTCAGGAGCAGCGGTGGCAGATTTGTTCCCTTGAATTCATGAAATTCCGGGAGTGTGCTTCGCGGTGCATCTCAAAACCAATCCGGCGCGACGCCCGACTCAGGGGGCAGGCGTTATCCGTCAATCTGGCCCTGATCTTGTCAGCCTGTGCATGCAGCTTCGTATTTTCGAAGGATGAATTCGATTGCTGTCAACAGAATCTCTTCGGCGTTCGAGCCGGTGATATGCGGCAGGTATTGCCCAACTACAGGTGCAGGGACCTGCTTTCCTGCTAGGCGGGCCATCAAGCGCGAAACCGCGGATTTGGCGGCCGGAGTAGGCCAGTAATACCGAATGCGGTCTGAGTAGCTAAAGTGCCTCTGCAGCCACAATTCGCTGTCGTTGCCCTCGTAGTATTTCATCCAGTTGCCGGGGGCGGCGGCCATAACGTCGTCCATTGCGGTCATCAGCTCGCCTTTCGGCGGGTAGCCGTGCAGGACATCGGCAACGGCATCAAGCGCGTAAAGGGCTTCGCGCAATGCAAATGTAAGCCAAGGCCCGACCTTGAGGATCGCAAAGCCGTTGCTGACGAGTGCGCGCAGTCCTTCGCAGGACTGGTAATCGGTCGAGTGGACCTCGAACACGAGTCCTGGGTAATTCACCAGCGTGGCCGCCAGCGCTTGCGCCTTGCCCGCATCAAAGTGAATGACATTGTCGTGGCCGAACTCGACCCCGGGCTGGACCACTAGCGCGATGACCCGCGTGAACGCATCGTCAAGCCCGCGTACCTGGAACGCCGACCTGTGAACATCGTGAGTGCGGGCGACGGCATCGGGTGCCGTCACATCGAGGTGATCGAGTGCGTGTGTGGAACCACCAGGGACCGGAACCTCAGTTCCGATGACGTAGATCGGCGGCTGGTCAACCTTGTTCACTTCGGCGATCTCGGCCAGTCGTGCCGCGCGTTCTGCCGTTTCTGCGTCGGCAAGCGCGACGCGCTCGCCCCTGCAGCCCATGGACGTGTCAAGGTGCAGCTTTGTAAAGCCCGCCTGCACGTAGGCCGCGATCATCGCCTCGGCCTTGGCCATCGCCTGGTCGGGCGGAAGGTCCTTCCAAGGGTTTGGCCCAAGGTGGTCGCCGCCCAGAACGATCCTGCGATTGTCCAGCCCGACCTTGTCCGCGATGCCTTCGACAAATTGCTGGAAAGCGGCGGGCGTCATGCCCGTATAGCCGCCGTCTTGGTTGACCTGGTTGCAGGTCGCCTCGATCAGGACAGGCTTGTCATGCCGTTTGGCCAACTGAAGCGCGGCTTCGATGACCACAGGGTGAGCGGAACAGACCGACGTGATCCCAAGGTGCTCGCCTCGGTGATAGGCCTCGGGGATAGCCAGAAGCGGGTGATTCATCGGGCAGTCCCCGGGGTGCGTCGGATGAAGTCTTCGAGTTCGGTGGGCGTGGCAGTACCTTCCATCGGACCTCGTTTGGTCACGGCCAGTGCACCGCTCGCGGCCGCAAGTTGCAATGCCGTTTGCGCATCCGTGCCTCGCAGCCATAGTGCGGTAAAGGTGCCGCCAAAACAGTCGCCTGCGCCAGTCGGGTCAATTTCCTTGACCGTGAAGGCGTCTATGTCGAGGGTGCCAAGCTCGTTGTGAAAGCTGGCACCGTCCGCACCGCGCTTGTGGACAATGGCCTGTACGCCGCGTTCGAGCAGTTCCTCGATTGCAGCCTCAGGTGCGGCGGACTCTGTCAGAAAGGTAAGTTCGCTACCGCTTGGCAGAAACAGATCCGTCATTGAGATCATCCGCGACATCGCTACAGCCATTCCGTCAGCCGACAGGATCTCGCGTCTGAGGTTTGGGTCAAAAGAGACCGTGCCACCATTGTCACGAATGAGCTTTGCGGCACGAAGATTCAGCGCAACAAATTCCGGGCTGGAAAGCGATGACCCCATGACATGCATATGGTCAGCTGAATCAAGCAGGGCCTTGCCAGTGTCGGTTACGTTTAGGCGTCCCGCCGCGCTGTGGAAAATGTTGAAGACGAAATCCCTTTCGCCATTCGCGCGATATCGCACGAAAGCGCTGCCTGTCGGGCGCTCTTTGTCGATGAAGACGCCCGAGACGTCGACACCGTCTCGGCGAAGCCGGTCGAGGTTCAGGTGCCCGAAGTCGTCATCACCGACAGCCGATACAATCGAAACTGGCTGCCCCATCTTGGCAACCTGATCGGCGAAAATCGCCGGCGCCCCGGACGGGAATGGTCCAGTCAGCGACTGTACCTCCCTGAAGCCCTCGCCGACTTTATCGGCCATGATTTCGACCAGGACCTCTCCAATGACAACGATCTTTTTCATTGACCCAGCCGACACTCGAATTGGCGCTTCCAACCTTTCTGTAGAGTGGTCAAAACCCGGTGCGCAGTACTCGGCGGAGGCTCCGTCTCAGGCTCGCCCTCCAGTCTGATTGTTGCTTCAACGTGACTCTCCGGACGTAGTAGTCAGATTTTTCCCATGTGTCAAAATTGAAATTGACTGATCTTCGTATGAGTGTCTATCTTGGTGCAAATGTTCGCGATGCACGACGTTTCTGGACCATGGCGAAGCCCAAAATCAACACGATGAAAGAACTGTCAGAGACCATTGGGGTCTCGCGACCGACGCTATCTAGGTATTTTCGGGATCCGTCAGCCGTCCGACCATCGACGTCGAAGAAGATCCAGGAGAGGCTAACAGAGGTCGACTACGTCTACAATTTTCTGACTACACGGCAGAACAGAAAGTCGACGGAATTGATCGGTGTGATCGTTCCTAGTTACAAGGACCTTTTCTTTGCAAGCTTGATCGAGAGCATCGAGCAGTCTGCCAGGGAAATTGGGTATATGATCATCACCCAAAGCTCCAATGGCAACTCCGGTGTCGAAGCCAATGCCGTTCGCAAGATGCGTTCGATGAGCGTCGACGGGGCAATCGTGGCTCCCATTGGTGTCGCTGCCGATCATGAAACCTTTGCTGCAGCGAGCGAGGACTTTCCGCTGGTGTTCGTTGACTCGAGGCCGGCGGAGTCGATGCCCGTGGCGGATTTCGTTGGCACGGACAACACGCAGAGCATCGGTGCGATAGTGGAATACCTGTGCAGAACAGGTGATTCACCTGTTTTTCTGGGCATGCCGGACTTGAACACCAACGCTCAGGAGCGAGAGGAAGCCTATCGAGCCAAAATGCTGGCACTGAATCACGAGGCTAAAGCGATCGAGCCCGCCGTTGCCGGCGGATCCTGGGAATTCGAAGCCTTCGGTTACACGGTCATGGACGACTGCTTTGGCCGCCGAGAATTCACGAATTCCACGATCCTTTGCGCCAATGACCGTGTTGCCATCGGAGCGATCCGAGCAGCCAACAAGCACGGCCTTTTTCCACGCGGCGGCATTGCGGGCGGCGGTCTGCGTATTGCGGGCCATGACGACCATCCGCTCAGCCAGTACATGACTCCGGCTCTTACAACGGTGGCCCAAGACGTCGAGGGCATAGCCGACGCTGCAATCCAGCTATTGGCCCAACGTGCGCAGGGCGGGCGAAGCGCAGAAGCAGTTGAGATCTTTCTCGATGCGGCTATGAAGCCGAGAGAGTCCGCCTAGCCAATCCAATTCGGGCCTCCTCCGACGAGAACGGGTTCGAGTTTCCTATTGACTCCGAGCCATTCACCATCATAAATTTTACACGCGTCAAAATCATGACTTTTACATGTGTCAAAAAAGGAGGACTGAATGCCTACGAAAAACACACTGCTTAGCACGGCAGTCGGCGTCGGGATAGCGGCGCTCGCATCCACGGCCGCGGCGGAAGAAATCACGATCGCGACGGTTAACAACGCTGACATGATCGTCATGCAAAAGCTCGCTCCGCAGTGGGAGGAAGCGACCGGCAACACGATCAACTGGGTTGTCCTGGAAGAAAACGTGCTCCGTCAGCGGACCACGCAAGATATCGCCACTGGAGGTGGTTCGTTCGACATCATGTTCATCGGTGCGTACGAGACCCCGATCTGGGGTGCCAACGGCTGGCTGACGTCACTGAACGACTTCGGCGACGACCCCGACTATGATCTGGAAGACATATTCCAGCTGGTGCGGAACGGTCTGTCTGCCGACGGCAACCTCTATGCGGTGCCGCTCTATTCAGAAACCTCGTTCACCTTCTATCGCACGGACCTGTTCGAAAAGGCCGGGATAGCAGCGCCGACAGAGCAGATCACCTACACTGAGTTTGCCGAGATGGCCGCCAAGCTGCATGATCCGGACAATGGCGTGTTCGGTACCTGTCAGCGCGGCAAGGCTGGCTGGGGCGAGAACATGGCGTTCGTCGGGACCATGGCAAATGCATTCGGCGCGCGCTGGTTCGACATGGACTGGAATCCACAGCTTGACAGTCCTGAGTGGAACGCCGCGATCACCTACTACGTCGACCTGATGAACAACTCTGGTCCTCCGGGTGCGACGGCAAACGGGCACAACGAAAACCGCGCCCTGTTCAAGGACGGAAAATGCGCAACCTGGGTCGACGCGACTTCCGCCGCAAACGACGTTCGCAATCCAGCGACGTCCAATGTGGCCGACGTCACAGACTTCTTCCAGGCACCCAAGCAGGAAACGGACAAGGGAACTGGCTGGTTCTGGTCTTGGGCCCTTGCCATCCCGGCAAGCTCTCAGAAGGCTGACACTGCCAAGGACTTCCTGAAGTGGGCAACCTCGAAGGAGTACTTCCAGATGGTCGGCGACACCGAAGGTTGGGTTGCCGTACCCAGCGGCACGCGTGCCTCCATTCACGAGGACCCGCGTCTCCTGGAAGCCGCGCCGTTCGCCGAAACCATCAAGAACGCGATCTTCTCGGTCGACCCGGCCGACCCGACGCGTGACCCGGTCCCGTACACCGGCGTTCAGTTCGTGGCGATCCCTGAGTTCCAAGGCATCGGCAACTACGTCGGGCAGCAGGTCGCAGCGGCCCTGGCCGGTCAGGTGACGGTTGAACAGGCTCTGGCCAACGGTCAGCAATTCGCGGTCCGCGAAATGACCAAGGCAGGTTACATCAAGTAACTTCCTTCTTGAATGGGCCGGAGCTTCATGCTTCGGCCCATTTCAATTTGCGACCCCTGAATGCTAGCATTTTGGCAAAGGCCTGAATTATGCTAGAATTCCGGCAAAGTCCTGAACTGGGCTTTTTCTCACTTGCTGATCCGCAATTCGTTTTTGGAGGGCAATGCGAATGGCCACGAAAGCGTCCCGATCCGCCGCGCGATTGATGATCTCGCCGGCCGTGCTGTTGCTTCTCGGCTGGATGCTCGTCCCGCTCTGTCTGACCCTCTATTTTTCGTTCCTGCGATATAACCTGCTGCAGATCGGTCCAACGCCGTTTGCGGGCTGGGAAAACTACTACTGGTTCGTCACCGATCCCAGCTTTAAGGCTGCGATCAAGAACACTCTGGTGTTGGTCGGAGGCGTGTTGGCCATTACCACGGTTGGCGGGCTCTTCGCAGCAATTCTCCTGGATCGACCGATGTTCGGCAC
This sequence comes from Silicimonas sp., assembly GCA_022819605.1. Classification (GTDB taxonomy): domain Bacteria; phylum Pseudomonadota; class Alphaproteobacteria; order Rhodobacterales; family Rhodobacteraceae; genus JAJEFO01. The sequence continues at coordinate 8,481 of JAJEGW010000143.1, forward strand.
CGGGATCATCCGCATCATGGTCATCGCGCCATTCTTCGTGATGCCCACCGTTTCGGCGCTTGTCTGGAAGAACATGTTCATGAACCCTGTGAACGGCATCTTCGGGCGCATCGCCGCGAGTCTGGGTGTTCAACCAATCGACTTTTTTGGCCAAATTCCGTTGGCCTCGATTATCATCATTGTGTCCTGGACATGGTTGCCGTTTGCGACATTGATCCTGTTGACGGCGCTGCAATCGCTGGATCAGGAGCAATTGGAGGCCGCCGAGATGGATGGCGCGGGCTGGTGGAACAGGTTCTGGTTCATCATGCTGCCGCACCTGGCTCGTGCGATCACCGTTGTGATCCTGATCCAGACGATCTTTCTCCTGTCAATTTTCGCCGAAATCCTTGTGACCACCAACGGCGGTCCCGGCACGGCGACCACAAACCTGACATACCTGATCTATGTCTCGTCTCTTCTGCAGTTCGACGTTGGCATGGGCAGTGCTGGTGGTGTCATCGCCATCATTCTCGCCAACATCGTCGCGATCTTCCTGATGCGGATGATCGGCAAGAACCTCGACGCATAAGGAGCAGGGGGCATGGCACGCGCAGTCTCGAACCGAACCAAAGGCGTCAACACGGCCGTTGCCGGTGCGCTTGGGCTCTTGATGTTCTTTCCAATTCTCTGGATCCTCATCCTCGCGTTCAAGACGGAGGAGGACGCGATCAGGGCTCCATTGGAGGTGCTGTTCGGTTCGGGCTGGACGATGGAGAGTTTCGCAACTGTTCAGGCCAGATCAGACTACTTTAAGCACTTCTCCAACTCCGTGATCATCTCGCTTGGATCAACGTTTCTGGGACTTTTGATTGCCATACCGGCAGCTTGGTCAATGGCGTTTGTTCCATCCAAGCATACAAAGAACGTACTGATGTGGATGTTGTCGACGAAAATGCTGCCACCTGTTGGCGTGCTTGTGCCTATCTACCTGATCTTCCGTGACTTGGAACTCCTCGATAGCCGATTTGGACTGACCATCGTGCTGATGCTGATCAACCTGCCGATCATCATTTGGATGCTCTATACCTACTTTAAGGAAATCCCGGGGGAAATCTTGGAAGCCGCGCGAATGGATGGCGCGACCCTGCGTGCAGAAATCCTATACGTGCTGACGCCAATGGCGATCCCGGGAATGGCTTCTACCGTTCTCTTGAACATCATCCTGGCTTGGAACGAGGCATTCTGGACGATCAACCTGACAGCTTCAAATGCCGCGCCACTAACGCAGTTCATTACCAGCTATTCCAGCCCCGAGGGCTTGTTCTACGCCAAGCTCAGTGCAGCTTCCGTCATGGCAATTGCACCGATCCTGATCATGGGCTGGTTCAGCCAGAAACAACTCGTCCGCGGCCTGACCTTCGGCGCGGTGAAGTGAGGAACAAAATATGGGACAGATTCAGCTTAAGCAGGTAAGCAAATCCTTCGGTGATATTGAAGTGATTCCGCCGCTGGACCTGCAAATTGACGATGGAGAATTCGTCGTCTTTGTAGGCCCATCGGGATGCGGCAAGTCCACGCTATTGCGGCTGATTGCCGGGTTGGAGGATGTCACAGCCGGCAGCATCGAGATCGACGGCAATGACGCAACCGCCACCCCTCCCGCCAAGCGCGGCCTGGCGATGGTGTTCCAGTCATACGCGCTCTACCCGCACATGTCGGTCAGGAAGAACATCGCCTTCCCGCTGAAGATGGCCAAAATGGACCAGGCCGAGGTCGACAAGCGGGTGGCCAATGCCGCAAGTGTGCTGAACCTGACGGATTATATCGACCGGAGGCCCGGTCAACTCTCGGGCGGCCAGCGTCAGCGTGTCGCCATCGGTCGCGCGATCGTGCGCGAACCTGCGGCGTTCTTGTTCGACGAACCGCTTTCCAATCTCGACGCGGCTCTGCGCATCGGCATGCGGCTGGAAATCAGCGAGCTGCACAAGCGCCTAGATACAACGATGATCTACGTCACCCACGACCAGGTCGAAGCGATGACAATGGCGGACAAGATTGTAGTACTGCAGGCTGGTGTTATCGAGCAGGTAGGCTCTCCGCTGGAACTCTATCAGGCACCGCGCAACAAGTTTGTGGCCGGATTCATCGGCTCACCCAAGATGAACTTCATCGAAGGCAACGAGGCGCAAGAGCACAGTGCCCACACAATCGGCATCAGGCCCGAGCACATCGAGGTCGGCGACAGTGGCCCGTGGAAGGGCGTGGTCGGTGTGGCGGAGCACCTCGGGTCGGATACATTCATCCACATTCACGACACCGGATTGACAGATCCTTTGACAGTGCGTGCCTCTGGCGAGGTAGCGTTCAGTTACGGTGACACGATCCATCTGAGGCCGCGCGACGACCGATTCCACAGATTTGACGAACGAGGGATGCGGATCGCATGAAGCGATTGGACGGTAAGGTAGCGCTCGTAACTGGCGGAGCGCGCGGAATCGGACGTGCGATCTGTGAGGCCTACGCGCGCGAGGGCGCCAAGGTCGCGGTCGCCGACCTTCTGGAGGTCGATGCGCTGGAAACTGCAGAGACCATCGGTGGCATGGCCGTCATGATGAACGTCACCGACATTGCTTCAATCCGGGCTGGCATCACGGCGGTCGAAGAGGCTTGGGGAGGGATCGATATTCTGGTCAACTGCGCCGGCATCTTCAACATGGCGTCGATCGACAAGGTCACGCTCGAGGACTATCGCCGCCAGTACGACGTCAACGTCGGCGGCACGATTTTTGCATGCCAGGCGGTCATTCCGTCGATGAAGAAGCGCGGTGGCGGCGCAATCATCAACTTCGCCAGCCAGGCAGGGCGCCGGGGCGAGCCGAACGTCACCATCTACTGCTCAACAAAGGCGGCGGTAATCTCGATCACGCAATCGCTCGCCTTGGAACTGGCGAGTGACAACATACGTGTCAACGGCGTCGCGCCAGGTGTCATCGACACGCCGATGTGGGATGTTGTGGACGCAAAATTTGCAGAATACGAGAAAAAGCCCAAGGGTCAGAAGAAGCGCGAGGTCGGCGAATCCGTTCCATTGGGCCGTATGGGAGACCCGGCGGACGTCGCCGATCCGTGCATATTCCTGGCCTCGGCCGACGCGCGTTACATCACCGCGCAGACGTTGAATGTGGACGGCGGAAACTGGATGAGCTGATGCCTGATCCGGTTAAGCTGTCCAACGCCAATCTGGGCAAGCTGCCCGAAGTCGTGCTGGTCCCAACCTATGATCGGTCGCAGCTGACTCCGGGCATCGTGCATATCGGGCTCGGCAATTTCCATCGCGGACATCAGGCTTGGTATCTGCATCGGCTGATGCAGCAGGGCTTGGCGCATGATTGGGCCATCGTGGGCGCCGGCGTGCGTCCCTTCGACGAGGCGCAGCGGCGGAAGATGGTGGCGCAGGACTATCTGACGACGCTGATTGAGCTGGGTCCGGCGGGCGGCTCCGTCGAGGTCGTGGGCTCCATGATCGACTATGTGCCCGTCGCGCCAGGAAACGGCCCACTGATCGACCGCTTGGCCGATCCCTCGATCCGCATCGTGGCGATGACTGTCACCGAGGGCGGCTATTACATCGACCCCTTGTCCAAGGGTCTCGACACTGGGCACGCAGACATCCAACACGACGCTGCCAATCCAGGCACGCCGCGCACGGCATTCGGCGCAATCATCGCCGCGTTGGCGCAGCGGCGCGCGGCGGGTTCCGGGCCGTTCACGTTGCAAAGCTGCGACAACCTGCAGGGCAACGGCACGATCTTGCGCCAGACCGTGGTGTCGCTGGCGAGTCTCTCGGATCCCGACCTGGCCGATTGGATCAGCGGCAACTGCAGCTTTCCCAACTCGATGGTCGACTGCATCGTTCCCGCAACCGGTCCCAATGAACTTGCCATGGTGCGTGAGCACGGCATCGACGATGCGGTGCCCGTCACGCATGAGAATTTCCGCCAATGGGTGATCGAGGACGATTTCTGCGCAGGCCGCCCACTTTGGGAAAAGGTCGGCGTTACGATCACAGACCAGGTGCACGAATACAAGGCGATGAAGATCCGCATCCTGAATGGCGGGCACCAAGTGATTTCAAACCCCGGCGAAATCCTGTCGGTCGCGACGATTTCTGGCTGCATGGAGCATCCGTTGATCGGGCCGCTGTTTCGGAAAGTGGCGAAGGAAGAAATTGTACCGCATGTCCATGCGGTGTCCGGCATGACGCCCGAAGCCTATGTCGATTTGATCGACCGCCGGTTTTCAAACCCTCTGATCGTCGATACGACGCGTCGGGTGGCCTTTGACGGCTCTTCCCGACACACCGGATTCATCCTGCCGGTGGTGCGTGACGCCTTGGCGTCAAACGCACCACTGGAAGGCCTCGCCCTGACAGAGGCAGTCTGGGCGCGCATGTGCGAAGGCACCCGGGCGGACGGCAGCATGATCCAGCCCAACGATCCGATGTGGGACGAGCTGACTGCTATGGCGAAGACGGCAAGAGAAGATCCACAGTCCTGGCTCAGGCAGCGCGCGCTCTACGGCGACTTGGCGGACAATCCCCGCTTCGCCGAGGCGTTCGCCCGCTGGCTCACATTGACCTGGTCCGAAGGACTCGAGTCCGCGCTAAGCCAGTATCTGAGAAGTTAGAACCTTTGAACGCCCGGCCCGGAGAGTTGAATGAAAGCAGTTTGGTTTCCGTCCCCAAATGACGTAAGTGTCGGCACTTTGCCCGATCCCGACCCGGGCCGAGGGGAGGTATTGGTTCGGGTCAAAGCAAGTGGAATTTGTCACACCGACATCGAAGTGATGCGTGGAAATTACGGAACATCAACGTATCCGATTGTGCCCGGCCATGAATTCGCGGGTGAAATCGCAGAGATCGGTAAAGATGTTTCAGGTATCTCCATTGGTGATCGCGTTGTCGTCGATCCCAATCTTCAATGTGGCAATTGCCGTCCGTGCCTGCGAGGCTGGGCCCACCTCTGTGAACACCTCGGAGCCTACGGCGTCACTGTCAATGGCGGTTTCGCGGAATATTGCACCGTGTGCGCAGGGGCTGTTCATGCGATTGGCGACATGGGCTTTTCCGAGGCTGCGCTGGCAGAGCCCATGGGATGTGTTCTGAACGGCCTCTCGCCGCTTCAGGACCAAATTGTCGAACGCGCCATCATTTTCGGCACCGGTCCAATGGGGCTCTTGATGGGGCTCACGCTTAAGTCACGCGGAACGGCTGAAGTGATCATGGTTGACCGGCTTGAAGACCGGCTGGGCAGGGCCGAGAGCGTCGGTTTGCGAGCGATAGAGTCCGACACTGGAGAGATGGCCAGACTGTCTAGGTCATGCGACCTAGCAGTCGACGCCACTGGCGTTCCCGACGTTGTCGAGAAACTTCCGGAATATGTCGGAAACGGCGGTGCGGCGTTGGTTTTCGGTGTGTGCCCGTCAGACGCAAGGATCGCCGTTTCTCCATTTGAGATCTTTCGCCGCCAGCTTTCGTTATTTGGAACCCATTCGCTGAATCACAACATTCCCGACGCGCTAGAAGTGCTCAAAGTAGTTGGTGCAGCCGTGCAAGAGGTGGTCAGCCATCAGTTGCCATTCGAAGAAATCGCTACGGTCATGGGAGGCAGACACCTGCCTGGCAGCATGAAAATTCAGATGGCGGTCTAAGGACTTCAGACTAGCCTTGCACCAGGGAACTGGTCGTTTGAAGTTTGAGCCCGGGATTCCGGCCTTTGAGTTGGGAGGGCAAAGTCGATGTACATCGCGGATGAAAGTCTGATGGCCACCTAGTTGTCGGAAAGCCGGCGGGTCATCGGCGCAAGGAAGCGGGAGGCGAGGTTCGGAAACACCCCGGGCTCCGAGAGCACCAGGAACCAGGTGTTGTTCGCTATCAGTTCAAGCCGCCGGAACTGCTGCTCCGGTTTCCAGCCGGCCCACCGGTATCGCGGCCCGCACTTGAAGGCGCCGTTCTGCCACGCCGCAAGGTCCAGCCACCGGCCCCCGAAGGTCGCGACGCAGCACAGGGCGCGGCTCGCCAACCGGCGAAAGCCCGAAATATTGGTGCTCGTCCATCAGGGCGTCCAAGAGGTGGCGCTCATCCGGCCTCGCAAGGCGGACCTCGACCTCGGAAAGGGAGAAGCCCCTGGAGCTTCTCGGTGGGTCGGGCCGGACTCCATACGTTCGCGACTCGACATGCGGGGAACATGGCACGTGCAGCGCGGGAACGGCAGAGGAAACTCCCAGCCTCCGCAAAGGCATGCGATCGTGCCGTACGGGACTTGCGGTGCCAGCCCCGCGCGCAGGCGCGTGCAACGCGGTTGATGCCACCTGTCAAGAAAATTCAACTCGGAATCAGCGTGGGAAAGCCCTGGGAAGGCGACCCAGCGGCCTTGATCTCGCCGTGCCCCCGGAGTAACCAAACAAGACAGCGACGCCCCTTCGGTGCCCGAACAATCCGCACTCGCGGTCTACCAGTGTACGTGAGAAATTGAGCTTCAGATGATCCGCAAACTAGGCAAACCGCGTCGCACAATCCCCCAAAAAGCCACAAGTAGGTTGGAGAAATGGAATCGAGCACGAACGAATCTTTAGCCAAGGTGCAAACGCACCTGACCGCGGAGTGCTTCAACAAGCTCTTTATTGGCGGGGAATTCGTTGATCCTTTGGACGGCGAAAAGTTCTCCACATATTACCCCGCGACAGGCGAAGTCGTGCATGAACTCCCACGCGGCAAGGCGAACGATGTGCAGGCGGCCGTCGCCGCCGCCGAGTCGGCCTGGGCGCAAGGCACTTGGGCGAACATGGCGGCCGCCGAGCGCGCCAAGATCGTTGCCAGGATGGCGCAAGGGATTGAAGACCACGTCGAGATGCTCGCCGAGATCGAAGCCGCCGACGTCGGTAAGCCTTTTCGACAAGCTGCCATGGCCATCGGCGGCGCGGCTGGCGAGGGTAAGTACTGGTGCTCACTCGGCGCCGTGCTCGACCAATCGCAGGACGTGCCGGTCAACTCCGGCGGCGGTGAAGGCGGCGTGCCGCCCGAGGAATGGGACGTCGTCTACAGACGAGATCCGATCGGCGTAGTCGGTCTGATTTCCGCCTGGAACTACCCGCTCAACGTCGCCTTTCGCAAGGTGGCGCCGGCGCTGGTCGCCGGCAATTGCGCGATTCTGAAGCCCTCGGAAATCGCCGGCCTTTCGTGTATGTTCATCGCAAAACTTGCGCGGGACGCAGGCGTTCCACCGGGCGTGTTCAATCTCATCACCGGCGACCGAGATGCTGGCGCGGCGCTAGCCGCCTCGCCGTCGGTGTCGATGATCTCGTTCACCGGTTCATCGCTTACCGGCAGCAAGATCATGGAAGCTTGCGCACCTAAATTGTCGCAATGCGCTCTGGAACTCGGCGGCAAGTCAGCGCTGGTGGTATTCGATGACGCTGATCTCGATCTCGCGGTCGAAACGACCATGAAAGGCTTCTTGACCAACGGCGGCCAGATCTGCACCGCGCACACGCGACTCGTGGTGCACGAAGACATAAAAGCGCCGTTGCTCGAGAAGCTGAAGATAGAGTTGGAGAGACTTCCCTTCGCGACTGATCCAATTACGGAAAAAGACCGTGGCGACCGTGCTTGGGAGGCCGGCATGACTGATGTCGTGCAGCCGGTGGTATGCAAGTCCCAGTATCAGAAGGTCCTCGGCTTTCTCGATGACGCCAAAGCGTCGGGGATCGAAGTGCTCACCGGCGGTGGTTCCCCCGATCCGAGTGCGGTCGACAATGCCGAGGGGTACTTCATCCAGCCGACTGTACTGACGGATGTGCCGCGGGACTCGGACGTCTGGCAGAAAGAGGTTTTTGGGCCAGTGCTTTCAGTGCGCTCGTTTTTTGCTGAAGCCGAAGCGGTCGTTGAGGCGAACTCCACCGCTTTCGGTTTGGCCTCGACAGTGATGTCGTCCGATCCGGCCAAGGCGCGACGTGTGGCTAACCGCATCCGTGCCGGCGCCGTTTATGCAACGTCCACCGGCGAAGGCTTGTTGGCCGAACATCCCGCCGTTTCCCGCGGCGGATTCGGTTGTTCCGGGGTCGGCCGAGAACTGGGCATCGGCGGCCTGCACGAATACACCGAACTCAAGAGCGTCAACTACACGGGTTTTTCGCTAGCGCAAGCGAACGCTTAGCCACGAGAATCCCAATGTTCACCGGCCACCACGCGCGTGGCGGCCGACCGATCGGTGCTGGTAGAAAAATTCGAACACGTCTCCTCTAGCCTCGATTGCCAGCTCAACGAAATAATGTGCGCCTTGGATTTCAAAAGAAGCGTGTCCTGAGGGTCCGGTTTCCGAGCCACGGGATTGGCTGGGCGATCTCCCCGTAACGTGCCGCAAGCAGGAGCGGGTTGTTGGCGCGCCGTCCCAGGGTGAAGATGATCTCGCCTTCGGTGATCCTGTCGGCCGCGCTGGCGTTGACGAGCTTGCGGAAGATGGTCCGCGCCTTCGCGACTTCGAAGCCCTGTCCGACACGGATGCCGAGGAGCCTGTAGAGGCTGCTGGCCATCAGCGTGGGCTGGACATCGAGATCGATGCGCATGGGCACGGCGGCGGAGCGCGCGTCCATGTGGAAGAAGTCGATGGCGTCGGCGATGGTGTTCTTGATCACCATGCGGCGGGCGTAGCGGTCAACGAGCCTGGACGCGGGCTCGTCCATCTGGTTGCTCAGCAGCAAGGTCGGCTTTTCGTATCCGAGATCGGTGACGGCGATCTGGCGGATCTCGCCGGGATAGTCCCTGATGCGCAGCCTGCGCTCTAGGATGCGGGGGTTGCGGTAGATGCGCCCGACATTGGTGAGCGTGATCCTGCGCCACGCCTCCGGCGGCTCGACGAGCAGGGCCGCGACCGTTCGCGCCGTTCGCCGGCGCAGCGTCAGGAAGGCGATGCCCATGGCGTCGAGCCAGGCCAGGTTGGCATGGGTGGTCAGGCGGCTGTCGGACAGCCCTTCGATCTGTTCATTCGCCAAGGCGGAGTTGAAGTCACCGGCAATCAGAACCGGGCGTTCGACATGGGCGGCATGGTCCGCCAGGGCGCGAAGCTGCTTACGGCGAGTGCCCGGCGTGAGGCCAAGGTGAACGCCGATGATCTCGAAGACGGGCGTTTCGAAGACTGCCGAGACCGCGCCACGCGGCTCCAAGGTCGGCAGGCTGATCTTGCGGCTCCTGACGAGGCTGAATCGCGACGAGCGAAACAGGATCGCATTGCCGTGCCATCCGTGGCTGGGTGATTCCGGGTCGAAATCCGCAAACTCATAGCCGAGGTCATCTGACAGCATTTTTGTCGGCAGCACACCCGGACGCGTGCCGAGCCGTCTGTCGGCCTCCTGGAGAACGACGATATCGGAGTCAATCTCCGCCAGAACGCGGACGATCCGCTCGCCGTCCCTGCGCCAGTCGAGGCCCACGGGCTCGCGGATGTTGTAGCTCGCGACACGTATGGACATAGTTTTCGCGTTCGGCTCGCTGGCCGTCATAGGAGCCATTCAATCGGGAGCAGCCCCACGACCGCGAAGGAAACCTGCTGGAACCACGATGCGCCGGGTTCCTGCTGGTAGGTTATCGTATCGCCATCGACCTGTTCATCGTGCCAGACCATTTTTCTGTTCGGCACCAACCGCGGCTGGTAGCTTACGGTGATGATCGCGTCCTCGAAAAAGCGGCTCATGCGTGCAGCCATGTCAGCGCTGTCGATCAGGAAGCCTATTTCCGTGTTGAGCAGGGCTGATCTGGGATCGAATTTGAATGACCCGATAAACACGCGATCATCGCCGCCGGACGCGATGAAGCGTTGAACCGCGGCATCCAGCCACGGCCTGCATCCCGACATGAAAACATGGGCCACCCGGCGGTTGTCCGGGCCTTGGGCAATCGGATGCGTTCCTCTGGACTTCCTTGTGACCGCCTTGTTCATTGCGAGGGTCAGCCAATGGAGCAATCCCATGTTCATTGACAGTCTTCTGGCCGGCGGACTGCAGTTCATGTCCGCACTGTTCATCTCCTGCGTCGGCCTTGGCGCCGCCGTCGCCGTCGGCCTCTTTGTCATGGATATCTCCCAGACCCGCGATGCGGTCAGGCGGAACTATCCTGTCATCGGGCGGTTCCGGTATGTCTTCTCGATGCTTGGCGAATTCTTCCGCCAGTACTTCTTTGCCATGGATCGGGAGGAGATGCCGTTCAACCGCGCAGAGCGCGATTGGGTCGACCGTTCGGCGCGGGAATCCAACAACACGGTGGCATTTGGATCGACCAAGAACCTGACGGCGACCGGTTCGGTCATCTTCGTCAACTGCGCCTTCCCGACCCTGACAGAAGAGGCCGTGGACATGGTGCCGATGGAAATCGGTCCGCATTGCCGCAACTCGTACGTTGCGCCGTCCTTCTTCAACATCTCCGGGATGAGCTACGGCGCCCTGTCTACGCCGGCCGTCAAGGCGCTGTCGCGCGGCGCGGCGCAGGCGGGCTGCTGGCTCAACACCGGCGAAGGTGGCCTGTCGCCTCATCACCTCGAGGGAGGATGCGACATCGTCTTCCAGATCGGGACCGCGAAGTACGGCGTCCGAAACCCTGACGGCAGCCTGAGCGATGACAGGCTCAGGGAGGTCGCGGCGCATGAAGCGGTCCGGATGTTCGAACTGAAGCTTAGCCAGG
>JAJEGW010000141.1 GCA_022819605.1 Silicimonas sp.
CGAATGGTGGCCACGCGTGATCTGCTTCCAGTTTTCCCGGATCTGAAGGTCGACATTGATCCCGACAGCCTTCCACATTTCGCGCAGTACTTCGGCTACGGCCACCTCGGTGTCGATGACGTTCGGCAAGAGCGGATAGTCGATGACCTCGCCATTGTAGCCGGACTTGGCAAGCTCCGCTCTTGCCTGCTCCGGATCATATGTCGGCACGGGGTAATCTGCATCGAAGGTGTCGCCGAAACTCGGAAGCTGCAGCCCGTTCGGCACGTTCGCCCGCCCGCCGAACAGTGCATCCACCAGCAACTGCCGGTCGACCGCAAGGCTCAGGGCACGCCGGAAGTGCACGTTCTTCATCATCGGATGGGCAAAGTCTCCCTGGTTGAAGATAAGAATCCGTAGTTTCGCCCCGGGACCGCCGACGACCTCGATGTCGTCGTAGCCGTCGATCGTCGTGATCTGGTCGACCGGAACGACGGTGATGACATCGAAGTCCCCTGAGGCGAGGGCAGCGATCCTGCCGGCGACTTCGGGCACTTCCACGAATGTGAGCGACTGCACGTTGGGCGGTCCGCCCCAGTAGTCGTCAAAGGCCTCCAGGATAAACCGGTCGGTGTTGAGATCGGCCACGCGGAACGGCCCGGTGCCGATCGGCATCAGCGCCCATTCACCGTAACTCGGAGCGTCACGGTAGGCGCGCCTGTTGACGATTTCGCTGCTCCACATGGCGAACCGCTGCTCGATGATCGGGTCGACGCCGTCCATCACGATCTGCACCGTGTGGTCGTCAAGAGCGTTCGCTTCTGTGACGTTCGCAAAGAACTGCGCCAGTCGCACCGGCCCGTCCCCCTCGCGACGTTCCCTGGAGAACGAGAAGGCGACGTCCTCCGCCGTCATCTCGTCGCCGTTGTGGAACCTGACGCCCTGCCTGAGCGTGAAGACGATTTCCCGGTGGCCTTCGATTTCCCAGGAGGTCGCAAGTCCCGGGCCAAGCTGCATCTGGTTGTGGAAGTCGGGCTCGATCAGCTTGTCGAAGACATTGTACGAGATCGGGACCGTATAGTCTGCCGTATCCCGGCCGGGGCTTATGTTCTCCGGCAATCTTTGCACTCCAACAACGATGTCGCGCCTCTCCTGGGCGCTGATCGTGCGCGGCAGCATGGTCACGCCTGCGACGGCGGCGGCGCCTTTGAGGAGTCCTCTCCTGGCAACTGTCAGCATTTCCGTGTCCTCCCATCGGTCAAGCAGCACAGCGAATTCGATTCGCACGCATTCTATCAGACAATACAATCATTACAATATAATTGTTTGCACAGTGCACTCGAGCAACCTTGTAACAGAAAAATTATATAACTACAGATAGTTAAATGAATTATAATGCAAAGTGAATGTCGCATACAATAATCATAAAATGTTTGACTATGTGAACCGCCTCCGGCATGATGCCAAGCAGGGAGCGTGCCGATGAAAGACATTTCCAGCAGCGCAACATTGGTGGACCGGTTGCGTACCGAGTTCAAAACGCTTGAGGCCGGCAGCCAGGTTCCGACCATGCGCGATGTCGCAGGCCGACATGACGTCAGCGTCTTCACCGTCCAGCGGGCCTTCGATGTCCTGAAGGAAGAAGGACTGATACAGAGCTTCGTCGGGCGCGGATCCTTCGTGACGGGTGGAGACATCGCCCGGTCGCGCGTCCCTGGTCGGACGCGCGCGGCGCGGATCCTGATCGTGAGCCATTCGACGCCAAGCCTGCGGGGCTACAAGGTTGCCAATTCCCTGCAGAACGAACTACTGCAGGCTGGCTGCAGAGCCATAACCGTCAGCTACAGCGACGCAATTGAACTTGGGGATGTGTTGGGCGACGGGCGCTATGACGTGTGCGTGCTCCAGCCAAGGCGTTCGATTCTCCCTGTCGAAGTCGTTGCGATGCTCAAGTCGAAGGCCAAGCACATGATCGTTGAAGGCCGCGAACTCGAACGCCTCGATGTCGACGTGTTCGTACGGAACAGGGCCAAAAGCATGGCCTTGGCGCTGAATGCCTTGAGGGAACTCGGGCATGCGAGAATCGGCTTGCTTACCGAGAGACTCGATGCTGCCGCAGGCTACGCGGCAATCGAAAACCACTTCCTGCAGAATCACGCTTCGCTGCCGGGAGACGCCGAATCATTGATTGTGCGGGCATCCGCCGACCAGGATGACAGGATCCTGGCATCGGAGATCCGCGACGCGCTGCAGAAGGACTTGGCCAACGTCCCCGAGCTGCCCACCGGATTCATCGTGTCCGGTCGCTTCGACCCCGCGTCGATCAAGGAAGGATTCCGATCCGCCGGGTTCGAGATCCCGGCGGACGTCAGCGTCGTGAGCCTGCGCGTGGACACCGAGTCCTACCCTGAGGACGCACGCTTTACCGCAGTCGGGCGCACAACCGAGCACGTTGTCCGGGGCCTCGTGTCGATGATCAACTGGCGATTGTCCAACCCGAACGAACCTCCCGTGCAGGTGCTGGACAATACAAGCCTGTTTGCCGGGTTCTCCGCAGTGCGCAATGACGAGATTGGAGGAAAGCGGCGCGCCGAGAGCGACGCCCAATGAGGAGAAGGGTTCGTCGATCACGACGAGGATTATCATGGAAGGTCCCGCAAAAGAGTTGAAGGCCGGCCACTCAGCGCCCCTTGAGATTTCCGGCCTCACCGTCAGCCTGAACACCGGAGCCTGGAAGTGCGCAATTGTCGACGACGTGTCGCTGCGCGTGAATTCCGGCGAGATCCTCGGACTGGTGGGCGAGAGCGGAAGCGGGAAGACCGTGACGTGCCTCGCGGCGCTCGGGCTCCTGGGTCCCGCCTGGCGAACTGAGGGCGAGATCCGTCTCGCGCGAACACGGATCACGGACGCCGCAAGTGCAAGCCAGCTCGTCTCGGTGCGCGGTCGGGAAGCGGCGATGATCTTCCAGGATGCAAGTGCCTCGCTCAATCCGATCGAAAAGATCGGAAAGCAGCTCACGAAGACGGTCGCGCGGCTGCGAGGCGTATCCACCGGCGAGGCCCGGGAGATCGCGCTGGATCTTCTGAGGCGCGTCGAGATGCCGGATCCGGAAGAACGATTTCACTCCTACCCGTTCCAGTTGTCGGGCGGCCAGAACCAGAGAGTGATGATTGCCGTGGCATTGGCGGGACATCCCGAACTGCTCTTTGCCGACGAACCGACGACGGCGCTCGACGTCACCGTGCAGTCCCAGATCCTCGACCTGATCAAGTCGCTGCGGGACGAGACGAAAATGGGAGTCGTGTTCGTAACCCATGACCTCGGCGTCGTGAAGGAAGTATGTGACAGCGTCGCCGTGATGTATGCGGGCAGAATCGTGGAATCCGGGTCCGTCGAACGGATCATGAATGCGCCGCGCCATCCCTATACGCTTGGGTTGATCGAATCGATGCCGACCCTTTCCGGCCATGTCCCTGAAGGCATCGAGGGCCAGGTCCCGGCACCTGACAAGAGGCCCCCGGGCTGTGCATTCGCACCCCGATGCCACAAGGCGCAGGAAAAGTGCAGGTTGCAACTTCCCTTGGGCGCACAGGCCGACGGCGGCGATTCCGTCGCCTGCTTCTTTCCGCTGGAGGGCGATCTTGGCCGGACCGAACCCACGGAACCTGCCTCGCAATCCCGCCCCGTCGACGAGCCGGGCCCGGACACGCTCCTGTCACTGAACGACGCGGCCTGCGACTATGACACGCGCCGCGGCAAGTTCCGTGCGGTGTCCGGCATCACGCTGTCGCTCAATGAAGGCGACCGCCTGGCCGTGATCGGCGAGAGCGGCAGCGGCAAATCCACAATCGGCAAGCTCATGCTCGGAATTGAGCCCACGAGCGAGGGTACGGCCACGTTCATGGGCAAGCCGGTTCCGATTCTCGGCACCTCGGATCACATCGCCTTCGCGCGTTCCGTGCAGCTCGTGCCGCAGAATCCCTTCCTGTCCCTTGATCCCAGGGCCACGATAGGCAGCCAGATCGAGGAACCGCTTGAGATCCATGGCATCGGCACCAAAGAGGAGCGGCGCGCCCGGCGACGCGAACTCCTCGAGTCCGCCGGGCTGAGTCCGGACCTCGCGATGCGATACCCCCACGAGATCAGCGGCGGCCAGTGCCAGCGCGCGGTGATCGCGCGCGCATTGGCCCTCCGGCCAAGGGTGCTGATCTGTGACGAGGCCACGGCGTCGCTCGACGTGTCGGTCCAGGCGCGGATCATCGAACTCCTGCGCGAACTGCACAAAATGCACGATCTGTCCATCGTGTTCATCACGCATGACCTGAGACTTGCCCGCTCGCTCTGCAGCCACGTCGCCGTGATGCGCTCCGGCCAGCTTGTCGAACTCGGCGAGACCTCTCCCATGTTCGAGACACCGGAGCACCCCTACACCGCGCAGCTGCTTGCCTCGATGCCGGATGTCGAGGCGACGGCTTCGCCCACCATGGAGACCGTGCAATGACCGGGTTCGTGATCCGAAAGCTGCTTCGCACCCTCTTCACGCTGTTTCTTGTCGTGACGTTCGTGTTCTTCGTGCTCCGGCTTACGGGCGATCCCGTGTCGGCCATGATGCCGGATGACACCGACCCCGCCATATTGGACGAGCTGCGCAAGCAGTGGGGGCTGGATCGGCCCCTCGGGGTCCAGTATCTCGAATACTGGTTCAACCTGTTGCAGGGCGACTTCGGAAACGCCTACCGCGACGGCAGGCCGGCGATCGAGATCGTCGCCGAACGCGTACCTGCGACCCTTAAGCTCACGCTGACGGCGTTCGCGTTCATCGTCATCGCCGGATTCCCGCTTGGCATATTTGCGGCCGTCAACCGCGGCACGGCGATCGACCGGGCCATCATGACCATTTCCGTCACCGGATTCAGCCTGCCGAACTTCTTTCTCGGGATCCTGCTGATCTTCCTTCTGTCGGTGACGCTCCGGCTGCTGCCGGCCTACGGAAGCGACCACTGGTACAACCTCATCATGCCGGTGATCACGCTGGGCACCGCTGGCGCCGCCGTCATCGCGCGTTTCGTTCGCTCATCCATGCTCGAAGTGCTGAACGCGCCCTACATCAGGGCATGCCGTGCGCGCGGCATGACCGAGCGGGCAATAATCTGGACCGTGGCGCTTCCCAATGCCGCGATTCCCACGATCACTATCATGGGCTTCATGGTCGGGACCCTGATCGGCGGCTCGATCGTCACCGAAACCGTCTTCGCCTGGCCCGGCATAGGGCGCCTGCTCATCGACGCGGTTACGGCGCGCGAACTGGCGGTGGTGCAAACCGTTGTCATGATCACGGCCGCTTCCATGGTTTTTGCCAATCTCGCCGTAGATCTCCTGTACCTGGTGATCGACCCCCGCAGGCGATAAGCGTCCGGCACGGGGGAATGACCATGGCCTATGCTGACGCAAGCGAAGCATTCGAACGCCGCTCCTCAACCCAGGTGGCCATCGCGCACGTCGCTGCGTCACCTGTCATCGTGAAGCTGGCGATGCTTTGGCTGATCTTGATCCTCTTCATTGCCATAACGGCGCGCTGGATCATGCCCTATGACTACCAGCAGACGGCCCTTTTGTCCCGGCTGCTTCCTCCGGGCTCGACCGGGACGTCCGGCGACTTTCATCTCCTGGGAACCGACCATCTGGGGCGAGATCTTGTCAGCAGGCTGTTCTCGTCCATCCAGCTCACGATGCTGGTGGCGGTGTTTGGAACCTTCTTCGGTGCGGTGGTGGGAAGTTGCATCGGCTTCGTTGCAGCGAGGTTTCGCGGTTGGGTGGACGACGTCATCATGGTCCTCGTCGACTTCCAGGCATCAATGCCATTCGTCATCATCGCGCTTTCGGTGATTGCCGTCATGGGCACCGGCAACATGTTGCTCTTCATCCTGCTCGTCGGATTTCAGGGATGGGAGCGCTATGCGAGAATCAGCCGCGGAATGACATTGTCGGCGGTCAATCATGGCTATGCAGCAGCGATCCGTCTGCTTGGGGCGGGCACCTTTCGCGTCTATCTGAGGCACATCCTGCCCAACATCCTGGCCGCGCTGGTCGTTCAGGTCTCCATCAATTTTCCGGAAACCGTGATCCTGGAAACATCCATGAGTTTCCTGGGTGTCGGCATCCAGCCCCCCAATACATCTCTTGGCAACCTTCTGAGCTATGGGCGGGACTATCTGCTGAACGCGTGGTGGATCGCCGGCGTGCCGGGATGCACGATCTTCTTCACAACTCTGTCCATGAGCATCGTAGGTGACTGGCTGCGCGACGTGCTGGATCCAACCACGAACAGCGGAACCTGACATCACCGGTTCGCGATCACGCAAGTTCCGATGCCGGACAGTTTCATGCCGTCCCGGTCGTCGCGCCTGTCGCAGGCCGCCGGACTCCGGGTGAGATGTTTCAGAGGGACGAGATGTCCTTCCAAACGCTCATCGTGGTCTTCGATCTTCTGCCCCGGTCAGCAGTGTACTTCTTGTGACGCATCCCGTGCTCTTGCTGCAAGGTGCGGCATGGGCGCAGAAAGACCTCGCTGCGCTCTCGGGAATTCAAGCTGAGTCACTGCCGAAAATTCCGCACGAGGTCACTGAGTTCCTCAGCGAAACATGGATACAACGTTTTGTCGATTGATGGCAGCCAACGCGGTGATCCCGCCAAGGTGGCGCGGGGGCCTGGAAGCAAGCGCGATGTTCGCAGTCCACCGGTTCCGGTCGACAGCGCCCGACATCATCCAAGACTGTCAGCAACCGCGACCACTACAGGTGGATGAAGTCGGAACCTCGCCCCGACAGTTTCACGACAGTTTCAGCCAGTACAATGCCGCCGTCCGTGGACGAAACTCGTCCTCAAGGTGAACGACGATGCAAAACCATACGTGGAGAAGAAAATGACGACATTGAAACTGGACCGTCGCGCCGTGATCGCAGCTGTCGCCGCCCTTGGTCTCGCCGGACCGGTCGCGGCCGATGGTCATCGGGTCCTGGACAGCGTCCACTTCCTGATCCCTGGCGGTGCCGGCGGTGGCTGGGATGGCACGGCTCGCGGCACCGGCGAGGCGCTGACCAAAGCCGGCCTGGTGGGAACCGCATCCTACGAAAACATGTCTGGCGGCGGCGGCGGCAAGGCCATTGGCTTCCTGATCGAGAACGCCGAAAGCAACCACGGAACGCTCATGGTCAACTCAACCCCCATCGTCATTCGATCGCTGACCGGCGTCTTCCCGCACAACTTCCGCGACCTGACGCTGGTATCGGGCACGATAGGAGACTACGCCGCGCTCGTCGTCGGCAAGAACAGCCCGATCGATTCCATGGCCGACCTGATTGCGGCCTTTGACGCCGATCCCGGGGCGACTGCCATCGGCGGCGGCTCGGTTCCGGGCGGCATGGATCACCTTGTGGCGGCCATGGTGATGGAAGCGGCCGGCAAGGACGCGCTAGGCGTGAAATACATCCCGTACGACGCCGGAGGCAAGGCCATGGCAGCCTTGCTCTCGGGCGAAATCGCTGCCCTTTCGACCGGATTCTCGGAAGCCGTCGATCTCGCGAATGCCGGCGAAGTGAAGATCATTGGCGTGACGTCAGATGAGCGCGTGGACGCGGCCCCCGATGCGATGACCATGCAGGAACAGGGCATCGACACCACTTTCGTCAATTGGCGCGGCTTCTTTGCAGCACCCGGCCTGCCTGCCGACAGGCTGGCCTTGTACCAGGACGTCATTGCCAAGATGTACGGCACGCCCGAGTGGGAAGAAGTTCGCGCCCGCAACGGTTGGGTCAACATTCACAATTCAGGCGACGCCTTCAGGGCATTCCTGGAAAACCAGGAAACGGTAATCGGTGACCTGATGAGGAAGCTCGGCTTCCTTTGACAGACCCGGCGGCGGAGCGAGCGCTCGCTCCGCCGCGCCACAACATGAGGAGGGGACGACATGGCCCTGGATCGCTGGATCGCGCTTGTCCTCCTGGGCATCTGCCTAACCTACGGATACGCTGCCTGGTTTACCATGGATGGCAGTCTTGCCCCGTTCATGAAGCGTAACCCGATATGGCCCAGCACCTTCCCGAAAGTCCTTTCGGTCCTGGGGATCCTCACCACGTCGGTCATCCTCTTGGGCCTTGAGAAGTCCCAGCCGAAAGAAGCCGACATCGATTATCGTCGCTTGGGCGAGTATCACCTCGGTCAAGCGATCCTGCTTCTCGCGTTGATGATTGCCTATGCGCTCTGCCTGCGCCCCTTGGGGTTCCTGATCTCGACATCCGCTCTCCTGATCCTCGGCTCCTTCATCCTGGGCGAACGCAAGTGGCACATCATGCTGCCTGTCTCCCTGATAGCAGCAGTTTCGGTCTGGTATCTGGTCCAGGAGGTCCTCGGCATCTACATGCGCCCATTTCCTGGAATTCTTGGAGGCTGACATGCTTGAAGGATTTCTAATTGGCTTGCAGACAGCGCTTTCCGTCCAGAACCTCCTGATGGTCATCGGCGGCTGCCTCATTGGCACGTTCATCGGCATGCTGCCGGGTCTGGGACCGATGTCGATCATCGCCATCATGATCCCCGTTGCCATCTCGATGGGCGATCCCTCCGCGGCATTGATCCTCTTGGCAGGAGTATATTACGGCGCGATCTTCGGTGGCTCGACCTCGTCGATCCTCTTGAATGCGCCAGGCGTCGCGGGAACCGTCGCATCCAGTTTCGACGGCTATCCAATGGCACGCCAAGGAAAGGCCGGAAAGGCGCTCACCGTTGCCGCCATCGCGAGCTTTGCGGGCGGCACGATCGGCGCGCTGCTGCTCATGATCTTTGCGCCTGCCTTGTCTTCCGTGGCGCTCCTGTTCCACTCGGCCGAGTATTTTGCGCTGATGGTCGTCGGCCTTTCTGCCATCGCGGCATTTGCCGGCACGGGTCAGGTTGCCAAGGCTTTGGTGATGACGCTTCTCGGACTGATCATGGCGACCGTCGGCGAAGGCGCCCTGTTCAACTTGCCGCGCTTCACCATGGGCATCATGGACCTGCAGTCGGGCTTCGGCTTCATCACGCTCGCCATGGCCATGTTCGCACTCCCCGAAGCGCTGTTCCTTGTCCTGAAACCGAAGGACCTGCAGGGCGACGACGGCAAAATCAAGGAATTGCGGATCACTGGCAAGGAGGCAAGATCCATCGCGCCCGTAATCGGACGCCAGTCCCTTCAAGGCTTCTTCATCGGCGTTCTGCCTGGTGCGGGCGCCACCATTGCAAGCTTTCTCGGCTATGCCGTGGAGCGCAACATCGCCCCGAAGAAAGAACAGGACGAATTCGGGAAAGGGTCCGTCAAGGGTCTTGCAGCTCCCGAAACGGCGAACAACGCCGCATGCACGGGGTCGTTCGTGCCGCTCTTGACCCTGGGCATCCCCGGTTCTGGCACGACGGCCATTCTTCTCGGCGCGCTGATCGCATTGAACGTGACGCCCGGGCCTCGCCTGATGGTGGATGAGCCCCAGATTTTCTGGGCCGTCATCATGTCGATGTTCATCGGCAACCTGATCTTGCTGGTCCTCAACCTGCCGCTCATTCCATACATTGCAAGAATTCTGACGGTGCCCCGCAACTACCTGATCCCCTTCATTTTATTCTTCACGCTAATGGGTGCGTACATCGGGCAAAACAATGCAACCGAGCTGCTCATCCTGGTCGGCTTTGGGATCTGCGCCACAGCGCTGAAGTTCGCCGACTACCCTCTCGCTCCGTTGCTGATCGGGTTCATTCTGGGCGCGATGATGGAGAACAACTTTGCCCGCTCGATGCAGCTCTATGACGGTATCTCGTTCATCTGGGAGCGGCCGATGACGCTGGGACTCTTGGCAATTGCCGTTATTCTCGTTGTCCTTCCAAGCTATCGCGCGCGTCGTGCGAAAGCGCGTCAAGACGGCATTGCGGACGGGGATTGACGGTTGCGGACCTTGCGGCCGCACTTCGTCGCCTTGTTCTACAATCTCGTAGTGCCACTTCCGGGCCATCACCGCTGCGCGGCTCCGAAGTCCGCCGCGAAAGCAAGGGGCTCTTCAGCGCGGCAAGCTCAAGTCACGAGTTGAAACGAACGGCGCTGCCCGGACTGGTTGATCAGGCGCCTGCAGCCATGATGTCGACCCCTGGCATGAAGGGTTCGGCGCTTCCTCTGACGCACCCCCCACCCGCTATCCCCGATGCGAGATCATGTTCCTTGATGCAGGACGCATTCAAAGGTCGTGCGGAGCGCTGCAATCGATCCGCTTCCGGATTTCTGCCACGGGGAACCCGTTCACCGCCGACCCCGGGATGCCCTGCAGTCCTTGCGCGCGGCTTTCGGCTTCACTTGCCCGCCCCAGAACCTCCATCCTGCTGGCTGTCTTCCAGGCGCGTCCTGACCGCTGCCAGGGCGAACGCGGACATTTCATTCACGTCCAGATCGGACGTGTCGAGAATCATGGCGTCCGTGGCGACCCTCATCGGCGCGTCACGTCGGCTCGCATCTCGCGCATCGCGCTCCCTGATGTCCTTGATCACGCCAGCTTCCGTGACATCGTGGCCTGCAGCCGTCAATTCGAGCCAGCGGCGATGCGCCCGGGCGGCATCGCTTGCAGTGACAAAGAACTTCGCCTCCGCATCCGGACAGATCACGGTTCCAATGTCCCGTCCGTCCAGAACGGCTCCGCCGTCCCGGCTGGCGAATTCGCGCTGGAACTCCACGAGTGCCCGGCGCACTTCCGGCAAGGCCGCAACCTCGCTTGCCACCCGCGACACCTCGGGCGTCCTCAGGTCATCTCGCACGACATCCCCGTGACGAAGCGTCGAGGCCGCGGTCTCGGGAGGAACGCCTTCGAGCACGCGGCGCCCGACGGCGCGGTAGAGAAGCCCGGTATCCAGATGCGCGAACCCGAATTCAGCTGCGATTGCACGTGCCACCGTGCCCTTTCCGGCTGCCGCCGGGCCGTCGATCGTGACGGTGAACTTCACCGTGCGACCCTTCCTGCCGTCACATAACGTCGTGCCGGGCGCATGCGCCACGGGCCTTCAGACGGCCTTCCTGAGTTCGTCTGCCAGATCGGTTCGCTCCCAGATAAAGCCGCCGTCCTTGTCGGGCGCTCGCCCGAAGTGGCCGTAGGCCGCCGTTCGCTGATAGATCGCCTTGTTGAGCGCAAGATGCTCGCGAATGCCGCGCGGACTGAGATCCATGGCCTTGGAAATGGCAGTTTCGATCTTCGCTGCAGGTACCGCGCCGGTGTCGAAAGTGTCGACATAGATCGACAGCGGCTTCGAAACCCCGATCGCGTAGGAGAGCTGGATCAGGCACCTCTCCGCGATGCCCGCCGCCACCACGTTCTTGGCCAGATAGCGTGCCGCGTAGGCGGCCGAACGGTCGACCTTGGTGGGATCCTTGCCGGAAAAAGCGCCACCTCCATGCGGCGCGGCGCCGCCATACGTGTCGACGATGATCTTCCGCCCGGTGAGCCCTGCATCTCCGTCCGGGCCGCCGGACACGAAGGTGCCGGTGGGGTTCACCCACCACTCGGTGGCATCGGTAAGCCATTCGGCCGGCAGGACCTCGCGGATGTAAGGCTCGACGATCGCGCGGATGTCTTCAGGAGTCTGGCTTTCTGATTCGTGCTGGGTCGAGAGCACGATGCTTGTCGCCTCGACCGGCATGCCGTCTTCGTAGCGAAGCGAGATCTGCGACTTCGCGTCCGGACGCAAAGTCGGTGCGTCGCCGGCCTTCCGCGCCTCGGCGATCCGCTTCAGGATGGCATGTGAGAAGTGGATCGGGGCGGGCATCAGTTCAGGCGTCTCGTTCACCGCATAGCCGAACATGATTCCCTGGTCGCCCGCACCCTCGTCCTTGCCGGCCGAGGCGTCGACGCCCTGCGCGATGTCGGATGATTGCTTGTGCAGATAGTTGTCGACGCTCAGTTTCTGCCAGTGGAACCCGTCCTGATCATACCCGATTTCCCTCACGCATTCCCGCGCAATCTCTTCGGCCCGGTCAGAAACGGCTTTCGGGCCGCGCACTTCCCCTCCGATTACGACTCGATTCGTGGTGACAAAGGTCTCACAGGCGACGCGGGCTTCCGGCTCCGCTGCCAGAAAGGCGTCAAGGACTGCATCCGAGATCCGGTCGCAGATCTTGTCGGGATGCCCCTCGGAAACGCTTTCCGAGGCGAAGACGAAATTCTTGCGGTTCATTTGAGGCGCTCCAATGTATCAATCGCCGTCACGCCAGGAAGCCGTTGTGACGGTCAAACGCCGTTACGACTTTCGGAGCGGCTTGACAATGGGATTGCGCGGCCGACCCAAAAGATCGCGGCAAGACCCATGAGAAGCAGGAGAACGACCGGCAGATCGCCGGTCCGGGCGTAGATCGTCGCGGGACGCGGGGCCGGCAGCGGCACGTCGAGATGCCCCGATTCGCCGAGCGGCAGCGACTCCAGGATGCGCCCGTACGGTCCGATGACAGCGGAAACGCCTGTATTTGCGGAGCGGACCAGCGGCAGGCCCTGCTCGACGGCACGGAACCGTGCCTGCTGGAGATGCTGAAACGGCCCCGAAAAGGTGCCGAACCATGCGTCGTTGGTGATCTGCAGAAGATAGTCCGCACGTTCTCCGGCGCGCCGCACATGGCCCGGGAAGATCGTCTCGTAGCAGATCATTGGCAGGGCTCGCCCGAGCGGCGTGTCGATAAGTGCCACGTCCTGTCCCGCGCTGTAGCCATAACCGTTTCGGGCCGCGAAACCGCTGATCCCGACGCGTTCGGCCAGCCCGCCGAAGGGCACGTACTCGCCGAAGGGCACGAGATGGACTTTGTCGTAAGTGTCGGTGACGCGGCCGCCGGCATCGATTTGCGCCATCGAATTGAAGTAGCGCCGTCCGTCAGCCCGGTTCGCGCCAAAGACGATCGGCGTGCCGCCGGAGGCATTGGCCATGCGCCTGAGAGTCGTTTCCGCTTCTTCCAGCCGGTACGGCAGCGCGGATTCGGGCCAGATGACGAGCGCAACATCGTTTCCGGGCGCTGACGTGGACAGCAATTGGCGGCGCAGGAAGACGTTCGCCTTAGCGGGATCCCACTTTTCGTGCTGAGGCGCATTGGGCTGGATGACCCGGATCACGCCCACGTGGGTTTCCGACGGCGCCTGCGCACTCCTTCCCCATGCAATGAGTGCCGCGATCCCAAGCAGGGCAAGAAACGTCGCGATCACCTTGCGTGGCGTTGCGACAGGCAGGGCGGCAAGGATCAGGGTCAGCGCGGTCAAGCCGTACGGGCCGACAACGCTCGCGGCCATGATCGCCGGAGTTTCGGTCCAGATGTATCCTGGAAGCGCCCAGGGGAATCCGGTCAGCACATGCCCGCGCAGCATCTCGGCCAGCGACAGTGACAGCGCCCAGCCAATCGCCCCGCCGCCGGTCCGGCCCGAGAGCCACCCGGCCAGCGCCCAAAAGAGGGCGAAACCCGTCGCCACGAGAACGATCGCGAAAGGCGCCATCCAGCCGTGGCGATCGCTGTCAACATAAAATGGCTCAATGATCCAGTGCAGGGTAACGGCGAAATAGCCGACGCCACCGAGCCAGGCTGCAATCGCCTTGTTTTTGCCGCCTTCCTCCGAGGCCACGATCCAAGAGAGAGCCGCCAGGCCCAAGAGCGCGAACGGCCACAAGTTGAATGGCGCGTGCCCTGTCGCGGCAACGGCACCGGCAAACGGCGTCAGCGAGGATCTCCAGCGGAAACCCGCGCCCAGCGAAAATCCAGAGAATCGGAAGGCCGGGATGCCTTGCCCGAATCGAAATCGCGCCCGCATCACTCTGCTGCCTGCGGCAGGTCCAACCTTATGCGCAATCGCTTGATATGTCTTGGGTCGGCGTCGACGACTTCGAAGTCCGTGCCGTCCGGGTGCTTCACGACCTCGCCACGGGAGGGTACGCGGCCGGCAAGCATGAAGACAAGGCCGCCCAGCGTGTCGACTTCCTCGTCACCCTCTCCGATCCGCAGCTTGCGACCGACTTCCTGTTCGAATTCATCGACCGGAGCCTTCGCATAGGCGAGAAAGCTGCCAGATGCCTCCTTGATCCAGAGAACGCCCTCCCCGACGTCATGTTCGTCCTCGATCTCGCCAATCACCTGTTCGATCAAGTCTTCGATCGTGACCAGCCCGTCAACGCCGCCGTATTCGTCGATGACGAGCGCCATGTGCACCCTGTCGGTCTGCATCTTCTGCAGCAGCACGCCGATCGGCATCGAGTGCGGCGCGTAGAGCAGCGGTCTCAGCATCTTGTCGAGCGCGAACCTGTCCTCCGACCCGTTGAACCCGTGCTTCAGTGCAAAGTCCTTGAGGTGCACAATGCCCTGAGGCTCGTCCAGCGTGTCCTTGAACACGGGCAGCCGGGTCAGCCCGCTGTCGTGAAAAACCTTCACCAGACTCTTTTTCTTGATGTATTCCGGGACCGCGACGATCTCGACTTTCGGGATCATGACATCCTCGACCCGAAGGCGCGTCAGGTTGGCGATGCCGCCTGTCGTGCCGCTTGCTGCGAGAACCACGGTCGGGGCTTCATCCTCGCCGTTCCGGTCCGAACCACTTGCCAGGGCCCGCAACCATCGCAGCACGGACCAACGTCTACTGCCGTCTTCTTCCTGCGCGCCATGCGCCGCGCTAGAAGACGCCTCTCCTTTATCTCCCATCAGCCCTTTCCATCACGGTCCGTCCTCGGGCCCCTCCTGCGAATGCACATCCGGAATCCCGAGCGATTGGAGTATCGCCGTTTCCGCAGCCTCCATCAAGTCGGCATCGGAATCATCTTCATGACGGTAGCCAAGAAGATGCAGTGCCGCGTGAACGACCAGATGAAGAACATGTCTCTCAAGCGGAACACCGCCTTCCCTGGCCTCCGCCAGGCAGGTCTCAAATGAAATCGCGATATCGCCGAGTTCAGGGTCGCCTGTCGGAGGGGATGGACGCTCTCCCCTCTCGACCGCAGCGCGCTCGGCGGAAGGCCAGGACAGCACATTGGTCGGAGCAGGCGTGTCGCGGAACCGGGCGTTCAGCGCAGCAATCCGCGCGGCATCGCAGGCAAGAACGGTCACGTTCCAGTCGTCCGGGTCCAGGTCAAGGTGATTCAGCGTCGCCGCGACGGCGCGAGAAGCCAGCGATTCGATGCCGGTTCCGCGCCAGCGCGAGTCTTCTGCAATCACGTCCGTGGTCATCGGTCCGGGTCTACACGAATGTCTTGAGCGAAGCTATGATGAGCAAATGAACAAAAGTTCGCCCAGATTCCGGAAGCGGATCGAATCCATCTGCGCGCCTCTGCCGGGTGCAGAGGTCTCCGACCCCTGGGGCATGGGACACGAGGTCTGGAAAGTCGGGGAGAAGATCTTTGCGTGTGCCGGCGTATCCAGACCCGGCGTGACCGTGAAGACCCGGGACACCGAAACGGCAAGCATGCTCATTGACGCGGGCATTGGCGCCGGGGCACCATACTTTCACAAGAGCTGGATCCTCTTGCCGGAGGATGTCGCCGAAGACGAACTCCGCCACCGCCTCGTGACCTCTTACGATCTCGTTCGTGCCGGCCTGTCCAAGAAGGCCCGGGCGACACTTCCAGCGCGGAAGGACTGAATTCTTACTCGATCCCGAGACGCGCTTGATTCCCGGCAGCGATTCAAGCCATCTCCCCACATGGAAGGCGAGCGCATGCATGCGGACTGGATAGCAGTCGACTGGGGCACTTCAAACCTGAGGGCCTGGGCGATCCAGGAAGGGGCGGCCGTCGCCGAGGCGGCTTCGGACAAGGGCATGGGAGTCCTAGCGCCCGACGCCTTCGAGCCTGCGCTGCTGGAAGTCATCGGCCCCTGGCTTGGCGCAGAGCCGGTGCGTGTCGTTGCGTCCGGCATGGTGGGTGCAAGGCAAGGCTGGCAGGAGGCCCCCTATGTGACCGTGCCTTGTGCACCGACGGGAGCACGTGCCGTTCGTCCCGACGTGGCGGACCCACGCCTCGACGTGACAATCCTGCCCGGACTTGCGCAGGACAATCCCGCTGACGTTATGCGGGGCGAGGAGACGCAGATCGCCGGATACCTTGCAGTGGATCCCGGATTCGACGGCATCATTTGCCTGCCGGGCACGCACACGAAGTGGGTGCACGTTTCGGCCGGAGAGGTGGTGAGCTTTCGCACCTTCATGACGGGCGAGCTTTTCGCGCTGCTTTCCACCGCATCAGTCCTGCGACACTCGGTGGGAAAGGGCTGGGATGACAAAGCGTTCGCGGAGGCCGTCGACGACGCCATGGGAAAGCCAGAAGCAATTGCCGCGCGACTGTTTGCGCTGCGCGCGGAAGCCCTGCTCGCAGATCTCGGGGAGGGCACCGCAACGGCGCGGCTGTCCGGGCTGTTGATCGGTGCAGAACTCGCGGCCGCACGCGCCTACTGGCTGGGCCAGCGAATCGTCCTGGTCGGCGAAGACAGGCAGGTATCGCACTATGCCAAGGCACTTGCCTCGCTCGGCGCAGTGGCCGAATCCGCGGACGCCACGCAGGCAACGCTGGCGGGTCTTGCCGCTGCCCACGCCCGACTGCAGGAGCAATCATGAGCCGACCCCTTATTGCCATCCTCCGTGGAATCGATCCGGACGAAGCCGTGGCGATTGCCGAAGCCCTGATCGAAGCCGGGATTGATCGGATCGAGGTGCCGCTGAATTCGCCGTCGCCGTTCAGGTCGATCGAGCGAATGGCCAATGCCTTTGGCGACCAGGCACTGATTGGCGCCGGCACGGTCCTGACCGAGGCCCAGGTCATCAACGTCAAGGCTGCCGGCGGGGCGCTGGTGGTTTCGCCCAATTGCGATCCGGCTGTGATAGCGGCCACGAAGTCGCTCGGGATGCAGAGCTTACCGGGCGTGCTGACACCAACGGAGTGCTTCGCTGCCCTGGCGTCCGGCGCCGACGGGCTGAAGGTCTTCCCGGCATTCCTGATGGGAACCGAAGGACTGAAGGCAATTCGCGCCGTGCTGCCTGCCGAGACGCAGGTCTACATGGTCGGAGGCGTGAGTGCGGAGAATTTCGGTGACTGGGTTCGCGCAGGTGCTAACGGGTTCGGGCTCGGAAGCTCCTTGTATGCTCCGGGACTGGACACGGAGGAGATAGCGGCCAGGGCAAGGGAAGCAGTGGCAGCCTGGGAGGAATGCGACCAATGAGCGAAGTGTACGACGAGACCGCTTGCCAGCTGGGGGAAGGCCCGCTCTGGCATCCGGAGCGCGAGCAGCTCTACTGGTTTGATATCCTGGGAGCACGGCTTCATACGCGCGAAGACGGGCGAGCCCGCAGCGTGCAGTTCGACGAGCTTGTATCTGCCGCCGGGTGGGTGAGCGACACCGAGCTGCTGATCGCTTCGGAAACTCGACTGTTCCTGCACGATGTCGAACGCGAGCGCAGTGAAGATGTCGAGGGGCTGGAGGCCGGTGATCCGGAAACGCGCTCGAACGACGGGCGCGCCGACCCTTGGGGAGGGTTCTGGATCGGCACGATGGGCAAGCGCAAGGGTCGCGGTGCGGGAGCGATCTACCGCTACTACCGCGGCGAGTTGCGCCGGCTCTACCCTGACATCGCGATTCCGAACTCGATCTGCTTTCTGCCAAACCAAGAGGGCGCGTTCTTTGCAGACACGCCGACAGGCAAGATCATGCGGCAAGGTCTCGACCCCGATCACGGCTGGCCGGACGGCGACCCGGAGGTGTTCCTGGACCTGACTGCCGATGGCCTGCACCCGGACGGGTCGGTCGTTGATGCCGCGGGCAATCTCTGGAACGCGCAGTGGGGCGCATGGCGGGTTGCATGCTACGGGCCTGACGGGGACTTCCTGAAGGCAGTGGAGTTCGACGCGGCACACACGTCCTGTCCGGCCTTCGGGGGACCTGGGCTTTCGACGCTGTACTGCACGACGGCACGGGAAGACCTGAGCGAGGCGTCCAAGGCGCGCTCCGACAGCCACGGCATGACCTTTGCCGAGGCTGAAGCGGGCATCGGCCAGGCGGAGCACCGGATCCTGCTGTAGCAATACCTTGCCGCCGTTCGGAGCTGTCTCACTTGGACGCCGGGGCGCCACTGCCCGGCGGGCGGCAAATTGATCGCCGCGCCTTTCCGGAATTGGCGGCCGCGGGAAGTGTCCAATCAATCCTGGGACGGCGTCATGAGACCCAACATGGCTCCGGTCGGGTCCTCGATGATGGCAATGCGTCCCACGGTCCCGACATCGAATGGCTGGCGATGAACCTTGGCGCCGGCGGCTTCCGCGGCCCCGGCGGCGGCATCGACGTCATCCACCGCGAAATACGTAAACCAGTGTGCTGGGACTCCGTCGAGTTCCATGCCGCTCATGTCCATCATGCCGGCAACCATCTCGTCGCCGAGCTTGGCGACCGTATAGTGCCCCTCGCCGCCGGGAACGGGCATCGTCTCAAACGTCCAGCCGCAGGTCGCGCCGTAGTACTTCTTGGCACCTTCCACGTCGCGGGTCATCAATTCGTTCCACAAGACCTTGCCGTGATTGTCAGACATCTGTCACCTCCTTCGCAGTTTGCATGCCAACGCATCGGTGTTCGACGTCCTCGCCTGGCCATGCGATTCCCAACAAGCGGTCGTCTACCAGTCCGTGGACGTCTGAGCGAATCAAAGTTCAAGTGCGCGGATTTCGGCCAGACCTGCGACGCGAAAGGTCCACTGCGCCTGGATTTTCTGACTATTCCAGCTTGCCTCAAGCGACTCCTTGCCCGAGCTGAGGATTGACCGTGCGTTCGAACTGGAAAGGAACGCGAGAACACGTGGCGGCAGCTCCGGGTTTCCGGCAAGCCCGTTGAGCTGAACTGTATCGCCGCGTGATGGCAAGGATCGCCCATTGCAGCCAACCAGACCTTTCGCGCCCATTTGACGGCGCTTCGTGACTCGCGATCTCGGCTGCGGCACTGCGCTCTGCAGTCCGGAAAATTCTGGACGATGGCGATGTGCACTTTCCTTCGATGACTCTGCTGCCGAAGTCGTGCCGTGCGGGAACGAAAGGCCAATGGACAGGTTGTCAGCCCAACCCGCTCGTGTGATCAGGGACTCCTCCGCATTGCCGAAACTGGCGAGGTCAATCAGATGCCCGAATTCAACGCCCCAGACGGCGCACGTCTCCACTTTGCCGACGACGGCGAGGGTCTGCCGATTCTCGCGCTTTCGGGCCTCACGCGAAACGGCAGCGATTTCGACTATCTCGCCCCGCACCTCCCGGGCTCCGTGCGCCTTGTCCGCCCGGACTATCGAGGCCGCGGCAAATCCGAATGGACCGGCCCGGAGACCTATACGGTTCCGGTCGAAACAGGCGACGTGACCGCGCTCCTCGATCACCTCGGACTGGACCGTGTTGCCGTCATCGGCACGTCGCGCGGAGGATTGATTGCGATGATGCTCGCCAGCTTCGCAAGCGAACGCCTCCGTGGGGTCTGCCTTGTGGACATCGGTCCCGAGATCGCCGCGTCCGGGCTTGAATCCATCCGCAGCTATGTCGGAAAGAACCCGACGGAAACGACGCTTGTGGAGGCGGCCAAGATGCGTGCCGGGCTGATGAAGGGATTCGAGGACGTGCCCGAAAGCCGCTGGAACGAAGAGGTACGGAAGCACTATGTGGAGACACCGGACGGGTTGCAAATCAACTACGACCCGGCGCTTCGCGATGCCTTCCTTCCCACTGCAGTAGCGCCCACCCATGAACTCTGGCCACTGTTCGATGCGCTCGCAGGCCTGCCGCTCGCACTGGTCCGAGGCGCGAATTCCGACCTCCTGTCCCGTGAAGTTGCCCAGGAAATGTGTCGCCGCCGACCCGACATGATCTTCGCCGACGTGCCTGGTCGCGGTCACGTGCCCTTCCTTGACGAGCCGGAAGCGCTGGCAGCCATACGGGAATGGATCGGCAGGCTGTCATGAACATCGACCGAATCGTCGCCGCAGCCGAGAGGATTGCGGGGCACGCGCCTTGCACGCCGCTTCTGAACGCTCCGCTTCTGGACGAAACGGCGGGACGCCGAGTCTTCGTGAAGGCCGAATGCCTGCAGCGGACTGGATCATTCAAGTACCGAGGTGCGCGGTCGGCCATCTCCGCGCTGCCGCGGAACGTCAAGGAACGGGGAGTACTTGCCTTCTCGTCCGGAAACCATGCGCAGGGCGTCGCATGCGCGGCGCGCGAGACGGGAATTCCTGCCGTGATCGTCATGCCGGGCGACGCGCCGGCGCTCAAGATCGCCAATACGCGGGCCTATGGTGCCGAAGTCGTGCTCTACGACCGGGCGACCGAGGATCGCGATGCGATTGGCACGACGCTCGCGGAAGAGCGCGGCCTCGCACTCGTCAAGCCCTTCGACAACGAGGACGTGATCGCCGGACAAGGCACCTGCGGCCTCGAGCTTGCGGAACAGGCAACAGCAGCAGGAGTCGGAGAGGCCGACGTTCTTGTCCCGTGCGGCGGCGGCGGACTGAGTTCGGGCATTGCGCTCGCGCTTGAAGCCCGTGCACCGCATCTTCGCGTGCGCCCAGTGGAGCCGGAAGGATTTGACGACGTCGCCCGGTCCCTGATCGCGGGGACTCCTCAGGCCAACGCGAGGATGGCCGGCTCGATCTGTGACGCCATCGTCACGCCCGCACCGGGCCAGCTGACGTTCCCCATCCTGCATAGGCTATGCGGCCCTGGCATTGCCGTGCCGGACGAGGATGCGCTTCGTGCCATTGCGGCAGCATTCGTCCGGCTCAGAATCGTGCTCGAACCTGGCGGGGCGGTTGCACTTGCTGCCGCGCTCTATCATCGCGAGAGCGATCAAGACGTGATTGTCGTGGCATCAGGCGGCAACGTCGATTCGACTGTCTTCAGGAACGCGCTGAGTCGGTTCGGCAAAACCGATTGACGCAGGCAGCCGCGCACGCGCAGAGTGGCTCCGGGGGGGTGCGGATTCGTGAACATCTGCCGACTTGAACATGTCGACCTGCATTACCGGGAGGATGGCGATCCCGACGGAAAACCGGTTGCATTTTCCAATTCGCTCGGCACGGACTACAGGCTTTGGGACCCGATCCTGCCGTTCCTGCCGGCGGGACTTCGCCTGATCCGCTACGACATGCGGGGGCACGGGCTCTCGTCCTGCCCTGCCCCGCCATACCCCATGGGCGCCCTCGTCTCGGATGCAGAGGCGCTGCTCGACCATCTGGGCGTTCGGGATTCAGTCTTCGTCGGATGTTCGATCGGGGGCATGATCGCCCAGGGCCTGGCAGTTAAGCGACCCGACCAGGTCCGCGCCATGGTCCTGTCGAACACGGCCGTGAAGATCGGCACGACGGAAATGTGGCAGGAGAGGATCGATGCCGTGAAGTCCGGCGGCATCGAAGCCCTGGCCGATGCGGTCATGGAACGGTGGTTTTCACGCGAATTCCGGGCCACGCCCGAACTCGCTGCCTGGCGGAACATGCTGACTCGTCAGCCGGACGATGGCTACATTGGCGGGTCATCCGCGATTTCGGGCACCGATTTTCATACCACGACGGCGAACCTGACCTTGCCGACGCTGGTCATCGCAGGAAGCGAAGACGGTTCGACTCCGCCGGACCTGGTTCGCGAGACCGCCGAACTCGTCACGGGAAGCCGGTTCGCGCTGATCCGGAAGGCCGGGCATGTTCCAATGGTGGAAAAGCCCGAGGAGTTCGCCGGACATCTCACGGCATTCCTGGGAAATCTCGAGCATGACTGAAAGACCGGATCCGGCAGGATCGCGGCCCCCGCATCGCCGAGCGGTTCGCTGTTCCGTCTCGCGGAAGCCCGGTCATGTACCGACGACGCCGGGCCGGTCGCTGCATTCGGGAGCTGCGTCATGACCGATCGGCACGACGCAGGCATGAGGACGCGCCGCGCCGTCCTGGGCGACAGCCACGTGGATCGGGCCGAGGTCGCGAAGACCGCGCTTGACGCGCCTTGCCGGGCCATGATCACGGAAGGGGCTTGGGGCACGGTCCGGGCGCAGGACACCATCAGCCGTCGCGAGCGCTCGATGCTGACAATCGCGCTTCTGGCGTCCACGGGCAATTTCGAGGAAATCCCGATGCATGTGCGCGCGACCGCCAACCTAGACGCGAGCGCAGACGTGTTCAGCCCGGAGAGCCAGCCTGGCCCGGCACCGGCTGAAGCACGCGCATTCGCGCGCGCGGCCGCACATGGGACAGGACGAAAATGAGCCGGATCAGGGCTGCTGTGTGCCGCGCGTTCGGAGGACCGTTGACCGTCGAAGAGCTGGAGCTCGCGCCGCCGGACGCGGGAGAGGTCGAAGTGGCGATCAGGGCCTGCGCAGTCTGTCACTCGGACATAGCCTACGCCGCCGGTGCCTGGGGCGGGCGACTGCCTGTCGTCTACGGGCACGAAGCCTCGGGCGAAGTGGTCGGCGTTGGGCCCGGCGTCACGGTCTTTCAGCCCGGAGACAGGGTCATCGTGACGCTCATCAAGTCATGCGGAACTTGCCATGGCTGCGCGACAGGACGGCCCGCGCTTTGTTCGGGATCGGGGCACGCAACTCCACTGCAGGGCGCGGATGGCGAGCGTGTCCTGCGCGCAATGTATTGCGGTGCCTTTGCGGAAAGGACGGTGGTTCACGAGAGCCAAATTGTGCGCATTCCGGACGACATCCCGTATGACGCGGCTTCGCTGCTTTCCTGCGGAGTCATCACGGGCGTGGGCGCGGTCATCAACTCCGCAAGGCTCAGGCCCGGCGAGAACGTCGTCGTCATCGGTGTCGGCGGGGTTGGTCTCAATGTCATCCAGGGCGCGCGGATTGCGGGCGCGGGCCGGATCGTCGCCGTTGACCTGGTTCCGAAAAAGCTGGAGGACGCGCATGCCTTCGGCGCGACGGACGGCATTTTGGCAACCGACGGCAACCCGGTGGAGAGGCTCCATGCCCTTCTTGGGAAGGGGGCGGACGCGGTCTTCGTCGCGGTGGGCGCGACGCCTGCATTCGACAGTGCGCCATTGCTGCTGGCACCCGGCGGGCGGGTCGTTCTTGTCGGCATTCCTCCGTCCGGCGAAATGGCCACTTACGAGCCGGACATGATCGCAAGCTCAGGGCAGATCCTGCTCGGCAGCAAGATGGGCGATACCGTGCTTGCGCGGGACATCCCCTGGCTGATCGAGCTCTATCTGCAAGGTCGCCTCAAGCTGGACGAGTTGATCACCGGGCGATGGAGCCTTGATCAGGTGAACGAGGCAATCGCAGACACGAAAACGGGAAAGGCCCGTCGGAACGTCATCGTGTTCCAGTAACCGGAATCCGGGCCCAACGGACGCCTCCTGGGGCAACGGACCGATCATGGCAGACGACCATTCATCTTCTGGACCCGAACCGTGAATGGTGATTGGCTGATCTGGCAGTTCCACTACGGCTTTTCGGAGGGTTTCTTCCATGCGACTTGATGATCTCGACGTGATCGTTACGGCCCCTCCTGCACCCGGATGGGGCGGGCGCTACTGGATTCTGGTCAAGGTCACGACCGATGACGGCATCACTGGATGGGGCGAGTGCTACTCAAGCTCGGTTGGGCCAGATGCAATGGCCGTCGTCATCCGGGACGTGTTCGAGCGGCACATGCATGGCGAGGATCCGGCAAATGTCGAGAAGATGTTCCGGCGCGCATACTCCAGCGGATTCACGCAGCGCCCTGACCTGACGGTCATCGGCGCGTTCTCCGGTCTCGAAATCGCGTGCTGGGACATTCTCGGCAAGGCGCGGGACTGTCCGGCCTGGAATCTGCTGGGCGGTCGCATGAACGACCGGATCAGGGCCTATTCCTATCTCTACCCTCTCCGGCATCACGAGCTGCCCCGGTTCTGGGGCGATGCGGACATGGCGGCGGAATCCGCTCTCTACCTTGCAGACCAAGGCTACACGGCGGTCAAGTTCGACCCTGCAGGTCCCTACACCATGCGGGGCGGCCACCATCCGTCGCGCTTTGACATCGAAACCTCGGTCCAGTTCTGCGCGCGCATTCGCGAGGCGGTCGGGCCGCGCGCCGACATCCTGTTCGGCACCCATGGCCAGTTCAACCCGGCTGGTGCCATCCGGCTCGCGCGGGCGATCGAGCCCTACGACCCGCTTTGGTTCGAGGAGCCGGTGCCTCCTGACGCACCCGAATCCCTCGGCCGGGTGGCGCGGGCGACCTCGATACCGATTGCGACAGGCGAGCGGCTGACGACGCGATCCGAGTTCGCGGCAGCCCTGTCAAACGGCGCGGCGATACTGCAGCCGGCACTCGGGAGAGCGGGCGGAATCTGGGAAGGGAGGAAAATTGCGGTCCTTGCCGAATCTGCCGGGGCGCAACTTGCGCCGCATCTCTACGCGGGTCCGGTGGAATGGGCGGCGAACCTGCATCTATGTGTCTCGATTCCGAACCTCCTGATTGCGGAGACCATCGAGACGGGGTTTCACGACAAGCTCATCAAGGGCGCGATCCGGGTCGAGGACGGCTATGTCCCGGCACCAGAGGGTCCAGGACTTGGCATCGAGGTGGACGAGGCGCTGGCGCGTGAGCACGCCTATTCCGGCGATCGCCTGCATCTCGAAATGCAAGACGATCCCCCGCGTTATGATCGCACGCAGCTGTTTGAAGGTGGAGCACCTGTCGGCAAGACGCCGGAATCAGCACCCCGTCCCTGACAAACGAGGAAGTGCGCTTGAGGGGCGGAAGTCCCGAAGGCTCATGCTGAACAGCACGAGAAAAGAGACCACGATCCGGTCAGATTCGAACGTTGCGTGATGCCATTCCAGCGCCAGCTTCAAGTGACGACTGCGTAGCCAAGATCCGACCCCGACCCGCTGGACCAAGAAGTGCTGTTTTGGCGCATTGCACCAAGGAAAGCCTGGCGCTGCCTGGATCGTCCATGTCAATTTGCTCAGATTGCTGGACGCAATCATTCCAACTCGAAACTGCGCGCGCAAGAAGATCGAAAGCACACTGCGCATGCAGCCGGATCCGCCCGCGCGGAATGGACTCCCGAGACAGCCTATTCCCGCACGCCCGGGTCGGCACCCGTGATGCTCGTGCACCCGAACCAGAAGCCTGGGAACGCAAATTCCAGCGCCAATGATGGCACAGGCCGTCGCGCTGCGCTTGCATGCTGTTGCTGTGCGGGTTCGTGTTGCGGTCGCCTATCGTGCCTGGCGGGCGGTCAGCATTTCAAGAGCGCTCGCAAGAGGCATAGCCCGAAAGCCCCCCTGCCCCGGCACATCCCTGTTGTCGGCATAGACCAGCATGCGTTCTTCAGCGCCCAGTTCCTCGGCAGCGATATGGAATCCGCGGGTCACCTTGGGCGACGTGGTGCGCTTGATCTCGATAGCCCAGAGAGCGCCGCCAGGAAGTTCCAGGACCAGATCGATCTCCGCCCCGGCAGATGACCGGTAGAAGCTTGCCTCGGTCCCCCGCGGCGCTGCCGCGATCAGGTTCTCAATGCAGAAGCCTTCCCAGCTGCCTCCAGAAACCGGGTGTCCGAGCAGGTCTTCCAATGTCTCGATCCCGAGCAGTGCATGGGCCAGCCCGGGGTCGCGGATGTAGACCTTGGGAGACTTGACAAGCCGCTTGCCTGCGTTCGAGTGCCAGGGTGCCAGACGTCGGACCAGCATCAGGTCGACCAGCAAATCAAGGTACCGCGCGACACTCTGACCGGAAACTCCAAGACTGCCGGCAAGCTTGGCCGCATTCAGAAGCCCACCTTGCTCATGGGCAAGCATCGTCCAGAAGCGGCGCAACGTTACTGCAGGAATGCGCAATCCAAAGCCGGGAATGTCGCGCTCCAGATAGGTCCTGATGAAGTCCTCCCGCCAAGTCAGGCTGTCTCTGTCGCTCTTCGCCAGATAGCTCTCGGGAAAGCCGCCGCGTAGCCAGAGTGGCGACAAATCCTCCGCACCCGTTTCCTGCAGAGCGAAAGGCATGAGTTCGTGGTAGCTGACCCGTCCCGCCAGCGACTCCGGACCTTGGCGAAGGAGTGCCCTTGAGGCCAACCCAAGCAAAAGGAACTGCCCGGTTCGGTTTCCTTGCCTGCGTCGCCGATCAATCTGGCCACGCAACGTCTTGAACAGGTCCGGCACAACTTGCACCTCGTCGATCACCACGAGGCGGCCGGCCTGATCGTCAAGGTACAATTCGGGCTCATCAAGCACCTGACGGTCGCCAGTTCGCTCCATGTCGAGATAGACGGCGTCACGGCGTTCCGCGATCTCCTGCGCCAGTGTCGTCTTGCCGGCCTGCCTTGGCCCAAGAAGGACGGCACCGGCCTGGATTTCCAAGACTTGTTCGAGTGATCTCTTGAGGGAACGCTCAATCATACCTCGCAAATATTCTATATGTTGGAAGATTTGCGAGGTATTCAGAGAATGCGGTTTGTTCACTCCTAAGCATGGAAAGGCAACGAGAACAGGAGCTGCACCATTCTCAAGCGGCCGCTTGTGAAGATGATCCGCAGCCTCAGGAATGCCCAGTGCCCAGATTGTAGCCCGTTGCTGAAAGTCGCATGAATTTCTGATGGACGGGAACTCGCGGCCGGGCGTGCATCAAGTGGCACTTGCAAGTCGCCTTTTGACGATGGTCGATCACGCGTGGGACGCAATCGCGGGACACCCTCGCCCGTAACCGTTCGGTCCTAGAGTGATGGCGGGACAGCTGCCCGCTTGTCAAGTTGTCGGCGCGGAACTCGCTCTGGCTGCGCCCGGGCAGGATTCTACCGGTTGAGGGTGCGCTTCCAGTCCCGCCTCAACGGGCAGAGCCA
>JAJEGW010000133.1 GCA_022819605.1 Silicimonas sp.
TGGCTCTGCCCGTTGAGGCGGGACTGGAAGCGCACCCTCAACCGGTAGAATCCTGCCCGGGCGCAGCCAGAGCGAGTTCCGCGCCGACAACTTGACAAGCGGGCAGCTGTCCCGCCATCACTCTAGGACCGAACGGTTACGAGCAGTGTGCCTTTGGGGCGGGCAAGGACGGAACAATCTATGGCGATGATTCCGTGTTGACCGGATCGAGCGATCTGGTCCCTCGCGTGACATGCGCGCCGCTGCAGTTGTGCCGGCGAGTTCACCCGCTTGCACTCGACATTGATATTGCACCCGTTCCAGTCAAAGGAGAAGTCGGCGGCAGATACACTGACGCCAGATGGCGTACAGGTACCATCTATGGAGTGGACGGATATGCCTGCGGCCAGGAACTTGCCTGCCATGAGATAAACGAACAATTCGTTTCGCGGCCTATTGCCCGAATTTGAGGCTTTCTCCTCGTCTGTCAGGATCGGCCCTTTTGCGCAGGCCGCTCGAAGCTTGGTTTTCAGTCCGGGGAATTCATGAATGCGGTGTTCCCACAGATCCAGCAATTCCACGATCTCGTAGCTCTCGAAGTATGCGAGGGCATGTTCATGGCCAAGCGGGCCTGCGGAATTGAATTCCTCGAGCAGCCGTACATAGTCGCGGGGGCGACCTTGTCCAATGTTCAGCCAATGACAGGCGCGCTTCAGCTTCTGGACGAAAGCGTCGTCAGTCTGCTTTTTCAGCAAGGGTGGTTGATCCAGCGAATGTGCCAAAGGACTTCCAGCTAGCATTCCAGTTGCCTCAACAGTCTCGTTCGGTTCAGTTCCGGATGTTTGGTCGCGAGGTCGAGATAGTTTCTTACTGCCATTGCGACAATCCATCTGGTTTGGGCCAAATCGGTCGATTTCAGTCGGCATTTCGGGTCGGCAAGGCTGTGGATGTAACCGTCCCTTAGGTCGTAAGCAGCATTCAGCCAAAGCGCTGCTTCTTCATTGGCGACGAGGCGAGCGTGTCTCTGCTTCAGCGCATTGCGGCTCCTGTCGCGCTTGAGTTGCAAGGTCGCTTCAAGGCAGCTCAGGTTCGAAATGATCTCGTCGACGCCGTGTTCGGAGAGTGCCTTGACGAAGAAGTGTCTCGTGAGTGGATGTATGTTCGGTTCGTTGGTCGCCGCCCGTTCGAGGACTGTCTCTAGGTGATTCCATCGCTGTTGCAGGGCATCGTGCTGGCGAGAGCTGAATTCGAAGATCTCGGATTGGTCCGGAACCTCAATTTGGTCGAATTCGTCTCCCACGATTTGACGTGTCAGCAATGACGGATCGGGTGGAACGACCGGGTCAGAAAAGAAGTCGTCGGTAAAGGAAAACGTCCAGGGAATGCGAAACGGCTTCCAAGGTGTGTCCTGAGGGTCCTTGACGAGAATCTGCAACATGACGAAGAGCGCGTCTTCAACGGGCGGCGGAAAGGTGGAACGGAAGAGTTCGACGGTTCCAATCTTGTGATGGACGGTGCTTAGCAGGTTGAGCCAGGTCCGTCTCTCGACTGAACCGGCTGGCTCGGTCCGATTGACGACGAGCCAGCGGAACCCGTCGAGTTCCCCGGTGGGAAATTTGTATCGGGGCCCGAATCTGGCGAGCGCGTCAACAGGCACACGTCGGACGATTTCTTTGCGACCGAGTCGCACGATCTCGTTGGGGCCAAAGCTAACGCTGACGGACTCCTGTGTGCTGCCGTCCGAATAGTCCTCAAGTGAAAGGCGATCGAGCGGAGCAAGATAGGTGCGGTGAACGGATGGGCGCAAAAACGCATGATGCAGCGATGCCGCGGTTTCCGCGACGCCGGGGGTCTGATCTCCGAACCATGGCGCGCCGTTCCAGCGAAAGAAGTTGCGCAAGCCTCGGTTAAGCACGTTGAGGGGCATCGTTTTGGAAAGCGGCTTTTGGAGGCGCGATCCCTCGAGGCCGTGATAGATGGACTGGCACGTGTTTTCAAGTGCACGAAATGCGCCGGACCGGTAGACGTGTTCCTTCTGGTGCATCGAATGCCGCCAGAGGTCTTGAATGAGGATATAGAGGGATTCCGGCGCTTTGGGCGGAGCAAAATCCGTGAAAATGCTGTCAGTCATGGGTCGACTTACGATTGAAAGTAGACGTAAGGTCGGCATTTGGTTGCGTCGCCAAACCATTGCGAGCGACAGCTTCGGCGAGATTTAGGATCTCTCGCACCTTTATCACGACACCTAAGTTGCTCGGCATTCGCGATGTTGCCGCCGCGGCAGTAGGTATGTCGAATTCTTTCACCGTGCCCTTAATGTAGTGGAGCATCACGGACGAGACGACCCCCAGCAACGCAAAGCGCTCGCCGAAGTTGACCTGTCCGTTTTCGACAAAGGCAGGGAAGTTGTAGAGGAAGACCGGTGAACCACTGGACCCTGGGAAAACCGAGCAGTCAATCAAGAACTTGGATTCTCCGTTGTAATCCAGCATCGCAGGCGACGCCGTGATGCCGCGCCGAAAAAGGGGGATGTTTCGCTTCTCATCCCATTGGCCTTGCGGGTATCCGACGACCAGCACATCCTCGACGAAACGCAATTGGCTCTCGATTGCTTCGGAGGCAAAGTCGTGCACGCTGATGTCGTGGAGATAGATGGTGCTTCCGTCATCGACGTTCCTGTCGAGTATCGGTCGCAACAGAATGGCCGCCAAGTCGATGTTCGGATTGCTATGAAAGTGCACTACCTCGTCCAATTGATCGTATTCGAGAACCCTGCACCGTTCCGGCGTTGCTTGGCGTGGGTCGGAAGCGGTCGAAAGGACGATTCGAATGTTGCGGAATCCCTCGACAACATGCCTGTTTGTGATGAGCACTGGTACGCTACCAAGGATCCGGAGCGGAAACACGCTGTAGAAGCTCGAACCCACACTCATACGGTCTCCATCGAAGCACTCAATGCGAACAGTGGATCTTGCCATCTTGTCAATTGCGCTCACTTGATGCCTCCAGGAGTGGCGCTCGCCCAAGGGCGACCGGTTGAATGCAGGCATGCAGTGGAAGTTGAGAGCCTGTAGGTCAGAAGATATTTTGGCAAAGCCGGCTTGTCAGCCCTCGACATAGTCTTGTCCATTCCTTCATCGCCGACGGTTTTCGTTCCCATCGCTGTGCCTGCTGGAGTGCTCGACTGGGTGGGCGCACGTGAAGCGGTCGCAGCGATCAGGGTAGGATGTTCGGGGAAGTGTGCAGGTGCGGCGAAGGGAATTTCGGATCGGCCGCCGATCTACGAAGGGATTTCACCCCTTGGGTATTGCAAGGCGATCCACATGGGTCGAGTCCATTCATTGTACAATAGAGTTCGCAATTTGAGGAGGAAGGCCAGTATCGGCGGCGCGGTAATGAGCAAATGTGAGCGCCCAAGGCAGCATGTGATACGACTATGGCAGCCGACATTCTGCGTACTTCGGCGACCAAT
Organism: Silicimonas sp.; assembly: GCA_022819605.1. Taxonomy (GTDB): domain Bacteria; phylum Pseudomonadota; class Alphaproteobacteria; order Rhodobacterales; family Rhodobacteraceae; genus JAJEFO01. The sequence continues at coordinate 3,452 of JAJEGW010000133.1, forward strand.
TTGACGGCTTAGGGCGCGGAATCGAAGAATTGGATCGTTCTTGGACGACAGAGATTGCCACATTCGTCCGGGTTCGGCCTGAATTTCGGTGGCTCCTTCAACTCGGACTGGTGGACTCATCGAAACGAGTGGGACGGCAATTCAGACCGAAATTCTCGTCCAAATTCGATCTCGAGAAGGCCGTTCCAGGCGCTTCTCCGGTGCATGGGATGGCCGCACAGAGGGTGACGGAGCCGTATGCTCAGAGATCGCACGGCGGTCAGGGAGGGACACGGGGCGAGATTCTCTAGAGAACCGCGTTGCAATGGGGGCGGTTCTCTAGAGAGTACATTTCGGCCAAGAAGGGACACGGGGCTGAGTTCTCCAGAGATTACCGCGGTTCCCTGGAGAGTACACCGCCCGGAGCGGAAATTCGGAACGTATATCGGTCGTGTATCGGTGCCGGACAGACGTGGTCCTGCAAGGACGGGGGGAGGATGGAAACGTGCAATGCGCGCGTAGTACACTCTGTCCAACACCTCCTGGGCATCGTCTGGCTGCGAAAGTCGCCGAATGGACCGGACAAGGGGAGACATGGCACATCCTGCATCAGCGATGCGTGGGGTGTGAACCTGAGAGCCGCTCGGGCGGTCATGACAGCAACAGCCGTCTGCATCCATGATCTGGGATTGAAAACCGTGCGGGATCAACGGTCTAGCCCGAGCGGCGCTTGAGCGGCAGCGCCCGGAACGGGCCTGGCGCGAGGCCCGGGGCTGCCGGAGAGTCGCAGCCTGGGGAACGTTTGTCACCGGCTGGCGCGCATGGCACGCGCAATGCGCGCGCCATGCGTACGCCATGCACGGGACCGAAGGCGTGTTTTTTCCGTGTTTGCCGAAGTGTGGCGTACTGCATGCGGGGTACGGCCCGGAAACCCGTTCTGGAACAAGGGCTTGCCTCGCACGTCTGGCAGGCCGGAGGGTCCGGAGCCGGTTCCGCGGGCCTTTCGGGATTCCTTCGAGGGGGCTCGCCTGGGCCTGCCTGTCCTTCACGCATTGCGCGCGCAATGCGGCGCAATGCGCGCGCAATGCGCTGGGATTCGGGCGATACACGAGCGATACACGCTGGTCGTTGCCGGAAACCGGCCGTGGCCGGCGGATTCACGAGGATCAGGCGCGCGGCTTCGGGCGCAGCCCGGGATCGTGCGGCGCCGTCGTCGTGACCGACGGGAGCCGCAGCGGCGTCCGCGGAAGTGCGGACGGTGGTGTCTGCGAGAACGGGCACGGGTGCCGATACAGCGGGCATCGGCAGCGCGCGGCGAACTGCCGCGAGCTTCCGACAGTGACCTGAGCATTCGCGTCGTCGCCGGTGTCGGCGATCCTGTCGGGAACCGGGCGCAGTTGCCGGTGCGGCAGTTCGAGCCAGTGCACGAGATCGGGAGCCGTCATGACGGCAGTTGCTGTCGTCGCCGCCGGGGGCGGACGCGCGCCAGCGCAACGCCGGAGACGGGCACGTGGTCGGCAATCGGTCACTTTCGTTGAGGAGGTCCGGCGCGAGCGTCAGCGAGCGCGACGGCCAGCAAGGCCGCAGGCCGAGCATGGCGCGGTCCCGAGCAAGGCGCGCAGCGCCGGCGACCACGACGTTGCCTCCGTCGGCGATCCCGTCAGGGATCGGGCGCATTTGCCGACGCGACCGTCTTTGTCAAAGTGCGAGTCCGTGATCCGCGCGATTGCTTCGTTGACGACGCCCGTCACGACCGGCGCGAGCGTCAGCGAGCGCGACGGTCGGCGAGGCCGGATGGCCGAGCGCGGTGAATTCCGGAGCACGGCGCGCAGCGCCGGCGATCTCGATGTTGCGGCAGCAGCGTCTCCAGCAAGAAGGGAAGCGGATGCGCGTCAGCGCGACGCCGAAGGCGAGCACGTCGTCGCGAGCGTCAGCGAGCGCGTCGGCCGGAGAAGCCGGGGGGCCGAGCACCGCGAGGCACGAGCGCGGCGCGAAGCGCCGGCGACATGGTCGGTGCCGCGGCACCGCGACGCGACCTCGGTCGCATGGACGTGACCGAGGAAGGGCCGGTGAGGACGCAGGACCGCATCGACCCAGAGACCGGAACGTGCGAGATTGCCGTGTCTCCGATGAATGATCCCGTACGGAGGCAAGCCCCTCGACTGCCCGCAAGCTGATCGAGGGGCGCCAGCGCGACGGCCGGCGAAGCCGGACGGGCCGAGCATCGCGAGGCCCGAGCGCGGCGCGAAGCGCCGGCGATGCCGACGGTGAGCAGCACCGCGCCCGCCGCGAGGGGAAGCGGACCGCGCCGGGTGACGACGCGGGCCGCGAGACGCCGCCGGTCAGGCAGCGCACTTCAGAACCGGAATTCCGAGCGTCCTTGCTTTATCCACAAGGTTTTCCGTTATGCCCGAACCCGGGAAGGCCAGAACGCCCTTCGGCAGGAGGTTCAGCAGTTCGTCGTTCCGTCTGAACGGTGCCGCGCGGCCATGACGATCCCAGTCCGGCTTGCAGACCACCTGGTGGACGCCGTTCCGTTCCGCCCAGCGCGCCGCGATCCGCTCCACGCCGGGACCGCCGCCGTGGACCAGGACCATGTCGGCGTGCTTCGCCCGCGCCCGGTCCAGCCTGGCGATCACCGCCGCCGGGTCCGCGACGTCCCTGCCTCCGGCGACGGCCACCAGGGTGCCCTGCGGCAGGTGCGCCGCGACCGTCCGGTCCTTCATCGCGCGCTGGTAGTCGCGGGCGTCGATGGCGGCGCTCGTGAGCTTTCCGGTTTGGGACACGTGCGACCCGGTCCGCGGGCGCCACGTGCTGCCCGTAGCTTCGCGGTAGGCCTCCGCCGCCGTGTCGCGCAGCATCTCGAAGGCGTCGCGGCGCGCGGTCAGGTTCTGCGCCCGGTCGGTCACAAGCTCCAGCTCGCGCGACCGGACCTCGCTGCCGTCCTGGCTGCGCTGCAGGTCCTTCAGTTCGGGGACGATCCTGTCGGCGGCGCGGTCCAGTCTCCGGGTCTGCGCGTCGAGGCAGTTGACGAACCCCCAGAGGAGGCTCTCGCGCTCGTCGGCAAGCTGGAACCCGTCGGGCGCGACGCCCTCGGCCAGTATGCGGAAAGCCTCCTGCAGCGCGCACGTGGCGTCGTCCTCGTCCCAGACGTCCCGGCTGTCGAATTCGTCGCGGTCCGGCGTCGCGCCGAAGAGCTGCGCCTGCTGGCAGATGGCTGCGGTGACGGACTCTTCGCCGGTTTCCAGTGTTTCGATGTTCGTGTTCATGATGACCTCCTGGTCCAGGGTTGCGATGCGCCCCTCTTCGGGACGCTTCCCTCTCGGGAAATCCCTGCGCCCCGCGGGTCAACCCCTTGAAGCGGCGAGTGGTGCGGGCCGCGCAGCAGCCCCGATTCGCAGGGAGCGTCAGCGACCATGCGAATCAGGCTGCCAGCAACCCGGTCGCCGCTGCGGGTTGACGCGCGCAGGCGCGGATTTGCCATGATCGTGAGTCACAGAAGGAGGAATACAACCTCTCGGATGTGCGGAGCACAGCGACGGTTGTTCGGGGCACTGGCCCGTCGGTGAATTGCATGGCCGCGACCGCGAGGGGGCGGATCGCGTCCGCGCGATTTCATGGCGTGCCGAGCTTGAGGCACTGACAAGGCTCGGGGCAGTTGACCGCGCGATCCGGCCTCCTCGCGGTCGCCAGTGTCTGCGATTGGGCACTGCGAGCGGCATCCCGGATCTTCCTAGTCCTGGATTTCGGTTCCGGTCGCCTCGGCCGGGACCCGCGCAAGGGATGCCCGCCCGGAGGGACGCGATCCGCAGCCCCTGCCGCCCGCCACGCGCAGCGAAGCGAGCATGGCGCAGGCGGCATGGCTGCTAGCGCGGCAGGGCAGCCCGGTCGCG
>JAJEGW010000149.1 GCA_022819605.1 Silicimonas sp.
CGGCATCCGCCTTGCCGCGGGTCACCCGGTTGAGGTCCGACAGGAAGTCGTCGCCGGTGTAGGGCGGGACGTCCTCGAAGAACCCCGGGATCTCGTCCTCGGCGCCGGGGACCAGCGCCTCGAGCTGGCGCGGATCGTCGAACGCGATCCTGAACAGCCCGCCGGAGAAGAAGGTGTTGCCTCCGCGTTCGCGCCGGTCCGCCTTCTCGAGGACCAGCACCCGGTCCGCCCCGGCTTCTCGTGCCGAGTTGGCGGCGGAGAGAGCCGCGTTTCCGGCACCGGCAACGATCACGTCATAGTCTGCCATCGACCTGTTCCCCCTCGGTTGGCACGGGTGCGTGCGTGGCCGCAGCATAGCCGCTGGAGGTGCGGGTCCGGCACCCCCTGCCCGCATCCTGCACGTATGTGATCCCGATCGCACCCGGCCCGTTCCTCAACCGGCGCACCATTCGCGATCGCCGTCTGGAGACGGCCCGGGTTGCCGCTGCGTGCGGCAGCATGATGCCACGACGCCGCTCATCTCCCCCTCATTGCCGGTGCCGCCATCCGGAACAGTCCCCGCACTGCCAGGTTCCCGGCGATGACAGGTCGCCCGGCGCATTTGCGGCACGTGTTTGGAATCAAGGACGCTGTCGCCCGCCGGGAGCCTCACAATGGTCGGCATATTGACCGATCACGCGCAGGGGCAAATTGCGCGGCATGCGCATCCGGCGCAGGATTCCATCCGGACCAGACCGCCGCGGCCCGGATCACAGGAAGGAGCGCCTGGCGCCCGAAGACGCACGCGACACTGACGACGCGAGAGAGTGATCCCGCCGTCCGCCGTCACCATCTTCGCCGAGTACCTCGACCACGGCCTCGAGGTTTCGGTCCATGACCGTCAGCAGAACCCGGGCCGCCCTGTCGGGAACCTAGTGTCCCAGCTCCCACTCTTGAAGGGCGCGGGCATCGAGGCCGAAGCGACCGCCGAGTTTCTGCCGGCTCAGCCGGAACCGCTTGCCCAAGGCGACGCTCCGGCATAGCAACCCAGCCTCGCCGCGGACTTGAGCAAGAGCCTCACCCACCGCCGTTTCGATCTCTCGCCCGGATTCGGTGCGTTCCGCCGTCCTGGTCGCGTCGTCCCCTTCCTGATCGCGGCGACCAGGCGCAACAATGCCCTGGTGTCCACTGGCGTCAGGTCTTCTTGGTCCGCTTTCGCACAGGGCGTCAACAGACAGTTAGCGTCTGGACCGGTATGACAAAACATGACAGTGTCATCACCGACTTGATAGCAACGTCCGCATTTGGGATTGAAGTGATGATTGACCGTATTGTCAAGACTGCCGTTTCCCGCTTTGTCGATGCAGAAACGGCGAACATTCTGTCTGGTGTCAGTGAACGAAACCTTTGTGGGCGGCTTGCCCTCATACTAGAAAGTGTGGCACACGAGTGTGGTCTCGCGGGATATTTTGCAGACGTGGAATACAATCGGAAACAGGGAGGCAAGGTCAAGACAATCATCAACAAGGATTATAAGATACCGCTTATGCACTTGGCTCCGGTTTGATCAACATGTTGTAGGTCATAGGTTCGGCGTTGATGGCGAGGGTGAACAGTGAACGGAAGACGGCGTGTCTGGTTCTGCGCCGATTGAATCGGAAGACGAACTCGTCGAGATAGGCCTGCAGGTGCTTGCGCCTCAACCCGTGGTAGACGCCTCGCGCCCATCCCTTGAGGTTGGAGTAGATCTGGTGGATCCAGGGGAAAATGAGATGAGCGGGGGTGTCCCCGACGACATGGACCTCGTGTTGGTCGGAGGGAACGCTGGAGTAGCCGGGCCAGCCGTCGGTCTTGATTGTGACGTCGGATCCGGTGGCGGTTTCGAGGAACTGCCCGATGTCGACGGCGCCGTACGAGGAGAGTTCGGCCAATCGAAGACGGCCGGGCGTATTCCCGTCCCCGAGTTCGAGTGCGCCGATAATCAGCATCTTGCCGTCGTGGCTGCGGCCCCGCTTGCCCGCGGGAGGATCGTTCCTGGTCCGGAAGGGAAGGCTGGCCTCGTCAACTTCGACCAGACCTGTCAGCGGGTTACGCTCAGGGTCAACCATGGCTGAGCGCAGTTTGTGGGCGAGCAGCCAGGCGCTCCGGTACGATCCGATCCCAAGTTGTTTCTGCAGCTGCAGCGCAGAGATCCCGTTGGAATGGGTTGCCATCAGATACGCAGCCCAGAACCAGATGGTCAGTGGCAGCTTGCTGGCGTGCAGCACTGTCCCGGCCGTCACCGAGGTTTGTCGACCGCAGCCGGCGCACTCGAAAGTGTGGGACTTGCCGCGTAGTGCCCATCCCTTGTCATGACCGCATTCGGGACAGACGAAACCGTCCGGCCAGCGCATCTCGATCAACCAGGCGGCGCAGGCGTCATCGTCCGGGAACAGGCGTTGGTCGAGTCGCCCCGGGGAGTCTCACCCCGAGGCGCTCACGGAACCGTACGTGACAGTCTCCCGTCATACGGCTCTTCCTGCCCAGGCCTGCGGTGAAAGGAAGCGCCAATGTGCGAACAAGGATGGGTTCGCGCGCCGAATGCGTTCGAACCACTCACGCGTCCGCCGCCAGCTCCTGCGTTTGTATTTCCGCGAGGCCCACTTCTCAAGCCGGCGTTCCAAGATGTTGAAGATGGGAACCAGGGCGCTCTTGTGGAATGCCCCGTAGTACTCAATCCAGCCTCCAACAATCGGGTTGATTGTCCGGGCGATTTCCTCGAGGGTTGGGTTCGTGCGCAGATGCAGTTTCCACCCCTTGATGGTTGCCCGGATCCTCTTTGCCGCTTTTGCGCTGATCGCGGGACTGAAGCTGGTGAAGATGGTCCCCCAGCGGTTCGCTGCCTGTCGGGCTCGGAATTCGTAGCCCAGAAAGTCAAACGATGTCTGTGGGTATCTCCTCCGCCTGTTGCTGTCCCGGCAGTAGACGACTTTCGTCTTGTCCGGGTGCAACGTCAGCCCGCACTCCGCGAGGCGGTCCCTCAAGGCTGTTTTCAGGCTTTCCGCTTCGTGCTCTGTTCGACAATGACACACGGCGTCGTCGGCATATCGCTCGAACGGGATCGCGGGAAAGTGCCGCTTCATCCACATGTCGAAGGCGTAGTGCAGATACAGATTGGCATAAATCGGTGACGCAACACCCCCTTGCGGAGTGCCTTTGTCCCGCTCCTGCAAACTGCCATCGGGCATCGCCACCGGTGCTTTCAGCCATCGCTTTGTGTAGAGCAATACCCACGCGTCCGGGCAGTGATGCCGAACCGCCTTGAGTAGCAGGTCGTGATCCAGAGTATCGAAAAACGATTTCAGGTCCAGATCCAGTACCCAATCGTACTGCCAGCAGCGCTGTCGCGCTGTCTGGAGCGCCTGATGTGCTGATTTTCCCGGTCGATAGCCATATGAGTCGGGGTGGAAGTGGGCTTCCAGTTCCGGCTCCAGAGCCATCTTTACCACGGTTTGAGCCACACGGTCTGCAACCGTCGGGATCCCCAGCGGGCGGACACCGCCGTCCGCCTTTGGGATCTCGACCCTCAGAACCGGCGACGGCATGTAGCTGCCCGACGCCATGCGGTTCCAGAGCTTGTAGAGATTGTTCTCCAAGTTCTCCGCGAACATCGCCAGCGACTGACCGTCCACTCCCGCCGCGCCTTGATTGGCCTTGACGCTCTTCCACGCTTCCCACACCTGCAACTTGGTAATGGGAAACGGCTTTTCCTGTGTCATCGGAGTCCTCCTGTTGCCAGTTGTTCCGGTTCTCCAGGTCGGACAGGGCCACCCCTTCACTCCAGACCCATTACAGGTCCTTCATCGCTACTACGGATGACTCCGCCCCTGTGTCCCGCGTCGGTACTCTGCCGCTCCCGGGGTCTCCGGTTGCGGGTCTCCCTTTGCATCGGGACGACAGGTTCCCACGTTCCATGCAAGAGCCTGCAAGAAAGTCCTGCCACCTCCATGCCGGGCGCCGTCCGGGCCATAAACAGGCACCTCCCGAACTCGTCCCGGGGACGCTTTTCCTTTCCCCGGTTTTGACGCCACCTGCTCCTAACGACACGTCATCAGTGGTTCACTCACGTTCAGCTCTGACTTGCACACCTGACCGACTCTGATGGCCGGCCTTTTCCCAGCGCGCTCACCACCATGCCTCTTGAGCACAGCAGCCGTGGGCGGTTTGGAGCCTCCGCCTGTACGGCGGCTCCGAGGGGCCTACCCTCATCTCCTGCACAGCATGACTTCCAGTTGGTTACATATTCACCTCCTGTTGTCGTCGTGGCACACGAAAGCGAGGAGATTCTCTGGATACGTTGGCATTGGAAGCTCCACGGGCCAGGAACGAATGAAGAACATTCTAGACGTTCAACATGGAGGCTGCAACCACAACATCTAGTGGTTGATCGCCACAACCGGAGCCAAGTGCATAAGCAGTTATAAGATAATTTCGATAAACTGCGACTTGATACTCCACAGTCGGGGCGACAATGTTGAGAACGACAATTTAATTGCTATTGAAATGAAAAAATCAAACAGGCCAGAAAAAGAAAAAGAGAGCGATCGTTCACGTCTGCGCACGATGACAAAGTCGAGTTACGATGGTGTGTGGTCGCATGACGGCACCGCGCATCCAGAACATGTGTGTGGATATGAGCTTGGTGCATTCATTGAACTGGCCCAACATGAGCGAGAAATTCGGTTTGAGTACTTCTCAAATGGGGATTCGATCGGGAAGATTGACAGAGTACCCCTATCGGCAGTCACAAGGTGATCGCTTCACACTTCTTGCTTTCGAGAACAGCATTGACCAAGCTGAGCGAGGCTGTCGCCGGGCTTTGCGAGAGCAACAGCCTTGGTCGTTGACGACCACCCTGATGGTGACCGCGACCGAGACGATGCGCCTGGCCTCGCGCACCTTCAGGTAGGTGGCATTCAGCTACAGGCACGGCTAGTCGCATTCGAACGGGCGGTCTAGGAATCTGTGGATCTTCTCATCGATCTCGCCGCACAGCCGCGAGACCTAGTTCCTGGAAATGCCCGACGTCCCTATGGCCTGCACCAGGTTATCAGCCGAACGGGTCGACACACCCTTGATGTAGGCCTGCTGGATCACCCCAGTCAGCGCCGTCTTTGTCATCCGGCGCGGTTGCAGGAAGCACGGGAAGATTACATGAGCAGTCTCTGATTTTCGCTTGTGGCTATGTTGAACCGAGAGAATAGTCGAGCATCAAAATATAGTGGCAAGGGGTTGGTTCGGGCCCCTTGGCCGACGAAACTAGATCGACAATGCAGAAAGGCCCGAACGCCGTGTCCCCTTCCATGGGTGAAGGTAGGACGGCGTGTATGGCAGTGGAAGTGAGCGACAAGGCGCGGGAGATCGGAATCGGTCTGCCGGCTGATCCGGGCAAAACGGGGATGCACACGCTGGGGCCGAGCGATGGGTACGAACTGGTTTCTCCGTTGTCAACCTCACGACTTGTAACTTCGGTGTCAGGGATTTCGAGCGGGTGCCTCTTGTGACCTCGACGTCAAGTTGAGTCAGATGCCTACAAATCAAATTGCGGGCTAGACCGGTCGCGCTGAACTGCAAAATTTCTCTATTGTCCAACACAAGGCGCGGTTTCTCCTGCCTAAGGTCGTGCGGTTATTGAGGCCTGCTCTCTCAAATATTGCGCGGCGTATTGGTAAGGCCGATTGATTGAAAATGCTGTATTGTCAATCGCGAGAACTATGACTTTCAAGCCAATCTAACTTTCCGCTTGAGGTCATTCAAATGCGTCCAAGGAAGGTGCCCTTTGTGCTGGAGCATACCGACGACAATGCCAGCGGCGATGCCCTGTTCGTCGGAAAATGCCACGACGGCATGCGCACTGCGCGGTGAGGTTGCAACGAACTGCTCCCAAGCCGGCCTGGGGACGAGAATGTTGGATGCCCACTCGTTGGCCTCTGTCTCTTGCTCAGCGTCGTTTCCGTTGGCTTCGTCGACGAAAACGCCTTTCTTGCTGTGAAGCAGAATGTGTGCCGCCTCATGGAAGAAGGTAAACCACAGATGGTCGTCCGACCTGTGTCTGGCGGTCAGCTGGATGACGGCCTTCCTGGGCGACAGCCACCAGGCCGCACCGCTGAGCGCCGTCTTCGGCAAGGGCTGAACCAATGCCAACGCAACACCTGCCTCGTTGCACAGCCTTGCAGTCTGCTGCAAAGCCTCGTCGAGCGGTGCGCGCGTCAGGCTTCGGACGTTGCGCACAGCCTGTTTGAACCGGCTCTCGCTGTATTCTGCACAATCCTGCTGTTCGGCTTCGATTTGACCGAGCCGGAGCCAGGTGGCCAATGAAACCTCATCACTCTCGAAGCTGCGGGAGTGGCGGTACGCGACATTGGCGCGGCCGTGGCGAGCGGTCCAGGCATCGACTGAACCCACTCCAAAGAACGCCAGCAATTTCGATACGGCATCGGTGTTGGACTTCGGGCGCTCAAAGCAGCCTCGCTTCACCAGGTCCTGGACGGGGAAGGCCTTGACCCATTCCGCCGAAGCGGCGGCAGTTTCGGCCTCGGCCTCCCGGGCCCGGTGAAGTCTGTAATCGGTCTCGATCCCGAGCCAGATGCTGGCATCCACGCCGAGCACTTTCTCGAACTGGAGCGCAGTTGCTGGCTCGAGCGGCGCCTTGCCCGAGATGATTTCACTGATCAGCTTGGGAGAGCGGCCGCATCGACGCGCGAATTCGGCATGCGACATTCCCACGACCTCGAGACGTTCCTGGAGGATCCATCCGGGCGGGACTGCATGGTCCGGGCTGTACTGGTTGGTTGCTGTCGTCATCTCTCCTTCCTCCGTCAGTGATAGTCGACCACGTCGAGGATCGTGATCGCCGTCACCCGCTCCGTGTCGATCCCTCCATCGTCCTTGCGGGGTACCCGCTCGTGATTGGCCTCGAAGACGAGCCGGTGGGGGTGGACGAGGTCGACGGCGAACTGTTCATCCCGATCCCCAACAAGCTGATGCCGCCTGTCCGGCGGTGTGGTCGGTACCAGTCCAAGGTCGCGTGCCGCCCTGAGCACCGCCATCCGCGACATGATGGTCCTCGCCATCCTCGCCCCATATGATCTCTGTAGGGCGTTCGCGGCGTTGAACGTCTTTTTGAGCGTGCGGGTCCTGAAGGCGATGTCCATGGCCATGGATCATGAGCGTTACCTATTAGGTAATGATTTTTCCTTATCTGTCAAGTGTAGGGATCGGGCGCGCAAGGGGCTTTCAACATCCGCGAGTGACTGCGCACATGTTCGCACGTGCGGCCGACCGACCCAATCCCGACGGCTCGTATTCATAGACGCAAACGGCATGAGATGCTGTCCGGTCCGGTCGGTGTGACGCGGCGATGCGGAACGTCGTGCCCGGGCAGTTCTCGGGGGAGGAATGCCGTTGCGGGTTCCGCACCTGGCCCGATCGGCGCTCGAGCGGCAGCGCCCGACCGCACCTCGGCACCCGTGCCCGAATTGCCGCACAACAGTGCGGGCCGCAGTCTTGTTTGCAGGCGGTGGCAAGACAATGCGTCGTCGGGTTCCAGGCCGGACTCGATGGTCCTGGTTCCGTGCAGGCGTACAGAAGCCTGAGCGGAGCATCCTATCCAAGCCTCGAACGGGCTCGGCCCATCCACGTCCAGTCCCGCCGCAGCGACACCGTTGCAGGTCACGAGGACGAGGACGTTGCGGCCATGAGCGCACGGATGACGGACACCGACACGACCCGGTTGGCAAGGTCGCACCGGTCGCTCATCGGGGTGAACCGATCCATGACATGCCCGACCACGGTGGCCCCCGCGGTGAGGAGGCCGAAAGCGGACAGAATGTCCTGGCGATCGATGCCGTCACCGGACTTCAGGGTGGCAAACTTCCGGTACCGGGCCTGCCGGCCGGGCAACTTCTCGGCAACGGCGGTCGTCGGATGCCCCCGGGACGTGGGAGCCGCCATCCTGGTCGTCGTGTCGGGGAAGGCGACGTTCAGCCTGCGGGCCCCGGGCACGGTTATAATGGCGACGCTGCCGAGCGTGGCGCAGCGGCGGCGGCCGGGCACCGTGCTCTCCAGGAAGACACACCGATGCTCTCACGCGTCGACACGGCGGCCGAAAGCGGGCGATGCATGAGGGAAATCGGAAGATCAGACCTGGCGTCAGGACGCCGGGACGCCATGAAGACAGGCCGGTTCAGCTCGCTCGGGATGGGAAGTCACGCTGGATGACCCCCTCAGAGCAGGGCACCCCGCCGCGGAACGCGGCTCAGTTCTAATTTA
>JAJEGW010000164.1 GCA_022819605.1 Silicimonas sp.
TGGCTCTGCCCGTTGAGGCGGGACTGGAAGCGCACCCTCAACCGGTAGAATCCTGCCCGGGCGCAGCCAGAGCGAGTTCCGCGCCGACAACTTGACAAGCGGGCAGCTGTCCCGCCATCACTCTAGGACCGAACGGTTACAACCGACTTGACGGGATTGATCGTGATCCAGACGGGACCAGAATTCATGCGTCCAGATGGGTGAGAGCCTTGGAGGGTCAGTCAAATGAACCATGAGGATCGGATGGATCGAAAACGTCTCGCCTGGCTTAAGATTGTGCTTGGCCGCATGGCGTCGTGTGAACGAGAAGACTGCCGGATACGTGCGCAGGCGAAGAATCTTCTCGACCTGAAGCGAACGCGGGGCCTTATGTCCGAGGATCACGCACAACGCTGGAAGACATTGCTGGAGATGGATGCCGACGAATTGAGGAGGGCTCTTCTTGCGCCAGGAACGCAGGGCTGCGAGCTTCGGCACGCGCATCTTTTTGCTGGCGTTTTCCCGCCAGCGGAGCAGAACCGAATTCTGCGAGACATCAGGAAGGAATCCGACGGCGGGTTTCAGGGTCTGGTTTAGGTGATCATTGTTGTGCATCACCAATACAGTTCCGCCTCCGGCGGTCGGTCGGACTGGAGGTCTCGGTGTCGAACAACCACATTGCGGTGGCGGCCAACGGCTTCGTTCAGCCCTCATTCGGCTAGGCAGCAAATCCCGCGCCTGGAAAAGTGCGGGGGACCGATTTGAGTTAGCGTGAAGGTTTCAGCCGCCGGGTTTCATTCGTCCGTGGTGGTCCAATCCTGCCACTTTGAATTGGGTCCGGGAAAATGGGCATTGAGGTGCCTAAGTCTTTCTAGTCATCCAATCCTTCCGGTGATGTAGGATTCCGTGCGGGGATCTTCCGGGTTCGTGAAGATCTGTCCGGTTTCTCGGTATTCGACCAGATTGCCGAGATGGAAGAAAGCCGTCTTCTGGCTGACCCGAGCCGCTTGTTGCATCGAGTGAGTGACAATGACTACCGAGTAGTTCCGCCTCAGCTCGTCGATCAAATCTTCGACTTGCGCCGTCGCAATCGGATCAAGTGCCGAGCAAGGCTCGTCCATCAACAGTACTTCGGGCTCGGTTGCCACGGCGCGCGCAATGCACAGCCTTTGCTGCTGGCCGCCCGATAGCCCGGTGCCAGGTTCATGAAGGCGATCCTTCACTTCATCCCAGATAGCACCGCGCCGAAGAGACCTTTCCACGATCTCGTCCAGCTCCGCCTTGGTCCTTGCGAGACCGTGAATGCGCGGGCCGTACGCGATATTGTCGTAGATCGATTTGGGGAATGGGTTGGGTTTCTGGAAGACCATGCCGACCTTCGCTCTCAACTGAACGGGGTCGATGCTGGGATCGTAGATGTCGTTGCCATCAATTTGTATGTCGCCTTCGACCCGCGCAATGTCGATCGTGTCATTCATTCGGTTCAGGCACCGAAGAAAAGTCGACTTCCCACAGCCTGAAGGTCCAATGAATGCCGTCACGGTCTTGTCCAGAATGTCGACGGAGACATCCTTGATCGCATGCGTGTCACCGTAGAAGACCTGCACGTCCCGGGCTTGGATCTTGGTGTCGCTTACGGCGGTGTCCCGATCGATTTTTCGCATGTCATTCATCATGATGTCCCCCTTGCGCTACCAGTTTCGCTCGAACCGGTTGCGCAAATAGATCGAAATTGCGTTCATCGTGATCAGGAATCCAAGCAGGACGAGGATTGCGGCAGATGTCCGGCTTACGAAGCCGCGCTCCGGGCTGTCCGCCCAGATGAAGATCTGAGTCGGCAGTGCAGTTGCGCTGTCAAAGGGGCCGGAAGGTGCCGAGGTGATAAATGCATTCATCCCGATGAGGAGGAGCGGTGCCGTTTCACCCAAGGCCTGCGCAAGGCCAATGATCGTACCCGTCAGGATCCCAGGCATGGCCAGCGGAAGAACGTGACCAAAAACTACTTGATGCTTTGACGCGCCAACTCCAAGTGCCGCTTCTCGGATGGAAGGCGGCACGGCCTTTAGCGCCGCACGTGTCGCGATGATGATTGTTGGCATCGTCATGAGCGCAAGTGTCATGCCCCCGACGAACGGTGCCGCGCGAGGCAGCCCAAACCATCCAATGAAGACCGCGAGCGCCAAGAGGCCGAAGACAACCGACGGCACGGCGGCCAGGTTGTTGATGTTCACTTCGACAAAGTCGCTGAACTTGTTCTTTGGCGCGAATTCCTCGAGGTAAATTGCTGCCCCAATGCCGAGCGGAAACGAAATCAAGAAACAGACAAAGAGTGCCCAGAATGATCCGATCAGCGCACCCTTGAGGCCGGCGAGTTCGGGGAACCGGCTGTCTGGATTGCTGATGAGGCCAGTATTCAATGGCTTGCTGATTGCATTGCTTGCGTTGAGTTGGTCGAACCAACCGATCTCGAAGTCTTTCAGCCTGCGGTGCTGTTCGGGGGTCTCACGATCAATCAGGCCTTTGTTGAGCTGATCGTAGGGATCCGAAACAGGCACGGTCATTGTGACTGTCTGTCCGATAAGGTCTGGGTTTTCGACAACTCGGTCCCGCAACCTGAATTGCGCTCCATTGCTTAGCAGGCCGCCAAGTGCTCGCATGGTGGCGCGGTCATTGGGGTCGACACCTTCGAGCACAGACGCCAGGGACGCCTCGAGCACATCGTCAAACCCGCCCCGCGGCAGTCGTTCCAAGGGGACTTCTTCGGGGTCAAGGAATACCTCAAGCGTAATGTGGGTTTGCGTGAATGCATGATATCCAGACGAAACCAGCGACGCGATGAGAACGAAAAGCATGAGAAACGCGAAGCTGATCGCCCCGAGCCCGAGTACTTGCACAGTCCTCTGCTTCCGGTTCCGACGCGCGAGGCTTGCGCGAACGGCATCTGCGGTTGAGCCTGTCTTTGGGTTCGGGTCGGTTCCTGCAGTCGCATCAGCCATGTGGAGACCTCAGTCGTAGGCTTCGCGGTACTTGCGCACGATGCGCAGGGCGAAAACGTTTATGATGAGAGTCACGACGAAAAGCATCATGCCAAGGGCAAAGGCGGCAAGCGTCTTGGGATTGTCGAATGACGTGTCGCCAATCAAAAGCGTCACGATCTGAACCGTGACGGTGGTCACGCTGTCCAGCGGGTTGATCGTGAGTGACGCGATCAGACCAGCCGCCATGACAACGATCATGGTCTCTCCGATCGCGCGACTGATCGCGAGGAGGATCCCGCCGACGATCCCAGGAATTGCGGCAGGGAAGAGCACGTTCAAGACGGTTTCCGCTCGAGTTGCGCCGAGGGCAAGCGCTCCGTCGCGCAAGGATTTCGGCACCGCCGAAAGCGCATCGTCGGTAAATGACGAGATGAACGGAATGAGCATGATGCCCATCACGCTTCCTGCTGCAAGTGCAGTATTGGGCGATACGGGGATTCCCAACGATGCGCCGAAGCTGCGTATTGCCGGCGCAACCACGAGGATAGCGAAAAAGCCGTAGACGACCGTTGGCACGCCAGCGAGGATCTCCAGCACCGGTTTTGCGAAGGCGCGAAGGCGGGAAGGCGCAAATTCGTTGAGATAGATCGCCGACAGGAGGCCGACCGGAACGGCAAGGAACAGTGCTACGGCGGTGATGACCAGCGTGCCGAGGAAGACAGGGATCCAGCCGAATGCCCCTTCGGCTGCGATCTGGTCCTCGCGCAGCGGAATTTGCGGCTCCCAGTTCAGACCGAAAAAGAACTCAGTGATCGGTACGCGCTCAAAAAACCGGATCGACTCGAAGAGAAGGGCGGCAATGATGCCAAGCGTCGTGAAAATCGCGATTGTCGAGCAGAAGAGCATAAGGCCGGAGGTGATGCGCTCGACACCGTGACGTGCACGGAAATCGGCAGCGACGCGGGTGCGGGCAAGTCCCACGATCCCTAGGGAAGCGACAATCACGATTCCGAGCAGCAGCCAGCCTGCAACCACATGCATCCGGACGTATCGATCTGCTGCATCGACCTTCCATGCCACGGGATTGCCAAAGATCCTTCCGCGAGAGATGGACTTTATCTCGGTGAGAATGAGCTGACGTCCGCCAGCGTCGAACTCGTCGAGACTGCCTGCAGGCAGCCCCGACATCGTGAAGCGATCAATCAGCGGCCCCTGAAGCATGAGCCAAAGTACGATGAGGACGACAACGGGCACCACCGTGGAAAGAAGGGAGTAGAGCCCGTGGTAGCCCGGCACGGAGTGCAACCTGGTTCCGCTCGCCCGCAACTTCGTCGCGGCCTGCCTGTTCAGTGCATATCCAAGCATGCTGACGCAAAGAAGCGTAACAAAGACAAAGGTTGTCATCTGCCCCTCAGGCTCAAAGAGACGGGCTGCCCGACGCTACGATCGGGCAGCCCAGTATTTTCCTATGAGCCTGAGCCTTACGACCTGGGCTCCATGTTCGTCCCATTCAGAACCGCGTCCTGCAGTTTCGTCAGGAGATCGTCAGCCAGCGACACCAGTCCGCGTTCGGAGAGGTAGCCTCCCTGCTCGAGCGCGTCGTTCGACATGTACTCTTCGAGGAACTCGTTGAGGTTCGGAATGACGCCACGGTGCGCGTTCTTCACGTAGAAGAAGAGCGAGCGCGATACCGGATAGGACTTGTCGGCAATCGTACTGGAATTCGGCTCGACACCTTCAATCGACACCGCCTTCAGCCTGTCCAGGTTTTCGAACAAGAACGAGTAGCCGAAGATTCCGACGGCGTTCGCGTCGGCCTCGAGGCGCTGCACGATCAGGTTGTCGTTCTCGCCCGCTTCCACGAAGGGTCCGTCGGTACGCATTCTCGAGCAATTCTCTTCGACCCAATCGCCGTCGAAGCCACCGTTCTGAACATATTCGAGTTCTTCGCAGCCCGCGTGCATCGCTAGCTCAACGAAGGCGTCTCGGGTGCCTGAAGTCGGAGGAGGGCCGTAAGCGAGGATTTCGACGGCCGGCAGATCGGGGTTGATCTGGTTCCAGGTCGTGTAGGGGTTGTCAACCCATTCACCGCTGACAGGAACCTGGGCGGCGAGCGCTTGGTAGACTTCACTGAGCTTCAGGTCCCAGGCAAAGTCGTTCGCACGCGAGATGGCAATGGAGAGGCCATCGAAGCCAATCAGGGCTTCGGTAATGTCGGTCACGCCGTTCGAATGGCACAGTTCGTATTCAGACGCCTTCATTGCCCGGGAAGCGCCCGTAATGTCGGCGGTGTTCTCGCCAATGCCTGCGCAGAAAATTTTCATCCCGCCGCCGGTGCCGGTCGACTCAACAATGGGCGAGCGTGCTCCGGTGTTGTTGGCGAACTGCTCGGCGACCGCCTGGGTATACGGGAATACGGTTGACGAGCCGACGATGCGAATCGCGTCGCGAGCGGAAGCAGCCGTCGCGGCAACGGCCGTGATCGCCAAAACAGAGGCGGTCAGTTTGATGGTCTTCATGAGATTCTCCTGAGAGTGCTGCTTAGACCGCCCCTTGCGGCCTTGCGCGGAAGCTGAAGACGTTTCGCATACCTCGTATGACGGTTTGGTAATACATTTGTGACAATCAATCTCGAAACGCACTTTCTCCAAATGCTCATGTTCGAATCGGGTTGCTTGCCCCACACCTGCATGCAACCGCCCAACGCAGATGCCGGTCGTTCCGGTGCTGATGATGGTCGCTGGATTGCTTCCATCGCCGCTCCCGAATTGGCCAGAGATCGGCTGAAGGTCCGCCTGTTCTTGGTCCGGGGGCCGAACACGATAGATCTTCGTCACTGAGACACTCCCGTCAATGCCGCGCCATCACGTGCAGCTTCATCCTGACGTGCAGGGGCGGTTCGGGGCCGTTGCCCTGTTTCTGTCAGTTTGCGGGTGGTGCGACTTCCGCGAGCGCCACAGGGTCGCGTCGAAATTTCAAAATTTGTCGGCACTTCTGCGACTGCCGCACGATCGAGCAACCAACGCAACATTCAGGCTTGAACAATCCGGGAACATCGCGTAGGCTCCGTCACGTGGATGGCAGCGACGCGCCTGTCAGGACGCGTGAAGGCCACGACGCAATCCATGCCGCACCGGTTGCAAGGAGGACGCCATGAACGACATGAGCGGATGCCCGGAGGGCTTTGCAGGACCCGGGTGCCCCTCGAACCCGGCACCGGCCGCCGTTGCCGGGTCTGCGGCGCGAGAAGAGAATCATCGCCCGGCTCCCAAGGGCGGACGCCGCTTCGACGGCCTCGGGACGGGCGTGCTGTCCGTGACGGTGGATCCGGAGTCGATTTCAGGC
>JAJEGW010000016.1 GCA_022819605.1 Silicimonas sp.
TGCACGGTTCTTCAAGATCACCGGAAGACGACAACTCACTGGCTGCGGGTGTCAGCACGAGTTTTCTTCCAAGATCCGATATGGACACGCGGGCGCCGACGTGTTGTTCGGAATTCGCAACGTTTGCTGACTGACCCCCGGTCTTTTGGTACGCCCGCCTTAATGCCGGCTGCCGACGCTGTCATCGCCGTTTGAAGAGTTTGCCAAGGCGTGCGACTTTCCGCCGATTGAACGAACCATGAGGTCGCCACGGTCCCGTTCGTCTGCCCCTTCCCCTGACCTCGCAGTCACCCGCCTGCCACGCTGCGTGTGCCGACTTGATCGCTGCCGCCAAGAGAAGTTGCCGACGCCCCCTGAGGCGCAATCCCCAGTCGTTCCGCCCGGTCAAGGAGCGCCTTGACAGAAGACGGATACCACGTCGCGCGTCCACGGGGCGTCGGCTTGCGCATCTCCTCGAGCATGCTGCACATCTCCTTCAGCGTGACGTCCGGACGTGCCGCACGCATCGCGGCAACCAGTACAGAGGCAGGCGGTCGTCCTTCCGTCGTCCCGACGCCCGTTCCAGGACGGTCTCCGGCAGCATCCCCTCGACGACATAGGAGAGCACCGCCTATCTCGTGCACGAGATTGGCGGTGCTCTCCACATCCTCGGGCCCGGCGCCACCCTGCGCAGCAAGACGCCCAACCTGGTCTACCAGGAGATTGACGGGCTCATGCTCGCCCACCACGCTGTAAGATGCCTGATCCACGAGGCCGCCGGCAAGGCCGGGGAGGATCCCGACCAAATATCCTTCGTGCACGTCATGCGCCGCCGGATCATCAATCCCGGCGACCTTTCCCCCCTGAGGACAGACCGGCCGTCGTGATTGACGAAATCCTCGAGGAACGCGTCGTCTCCAGCCGCCGCCAGTCCAAGCCCCGTGGCGTCATGCAGAAGATGAGCGGCTTTCCCCTCCGCAAGCGCGGACCGGTGTCGCGCCAGGAACACTGCTGGACGCCGGAAATCGTCCCGAAATGTGCTTAAGGCAACAGTACTGCGCCTAAAGGGCCACGCGGGGCATGTTTCGCGATGGATTTCATTAGCACGCACCATGGAAACCGCCCCTTGTCCCTGTTGTCAGCTCCCCGTTTCCGGCTTCGGACAATCCTGGCGGGGCTGGACAGTTCCTGGTCGGATTGGTCCCGACGGTAACTTCAGTTTTCTTGCCATTTCGGCAGCCGTTCGGGCCGATTCGATGAGCACTGATTTCGGCGCGGTTTCCCATTCACCAGGATGCAGGCCCCGTTTATTCCGGACGTGCGCCAATGCACGATCCAGGGTCGAGAACGTCTCTGGCTGGTTCAAATGGAGGTAGAGTGCGACAAGTGCGGTCGACCGACTCCGACCGCCACGGCAATGGACAAGAACATTCCCCTTGGCACGCCGAGGATAACTGGGCCTTTCCGGAATGATCTGGCGAATGGCGCCATCAAGCAGGAGATAGGCTGCAAACATCATGCCTTCGGAATTCCCGTGCCCATCCACCAGTCCGAGCTTGAATACTCGCACTGGTCCGACGCCATGGGGACACCTGTTTCCGCTGGCGGGCTCAACTGGTTCCGAAACATAGTTGATATCTAGGTTGATCGCACAGTTGACGACAGTTGTGATTTCATGCTTTCGCAAAAGCCCGAGATCCCTCGCGGCTGCCGTCCCACCTATGTAGATGCTGCACTTGTCCGGCCCCAATCCAGTCTCTATCAGGCTGATAATCTCGTGTTTGAAAGCAAGACTGCCGGTTGAACCGGGGCCGGATTCATCGTCCTTGGACATTCATGACCTTTCAAATGCACAACACGTGCCCTGCTTTAAAACTGATTCACAACTTTCGACACATGCCCGGTACGGAGCGGCAGATTTCACCATTTCGAATTTTCACAACAGGAAGTCATACCCGTCCGCCTGATGATTCCGGCATCAGCACCCGGCATGAACCTAAACGCTTCTGTCCGGAATGCCGATGTTGTCCGGCTAGCCCGGTTCCTCCAGCAATCGGCGAACGGCTGTCACTTCACCGAATTTGACCCCGGAAGAAGCACCGCCTACGACACCTGATACGGTCGCCTGATGCGTTACCGCTTGTAGCTCAGCCGCCAGAAATCCTGCCAGTCCTGCCGCTTGTCGAAGTCGTCATTCCCCGTGGCAGCATTGTGCGGTGTCAAACGGTCGGAAAACGGGTTTACGCCGGATGCTTCCTCGGGATGTCGTGGCACAGCATTGTTGCCCGACACCTTGCCGTCCCTGGTCATCGGCGCGATGCCTTCCTCCGTCATCATGAAGCGCAGAAACAGTTTGGCCAAATTGGGGCTCTTTGTGCCGACAGCGATCAGCCCGAAATTTGGGTTGGCGTAGCCGATGTAGGGCTTGATATCCTCGCAGATCTTCATGGAGAGCTTTCCAGTGACCGTGTCGCGATACTTTGCGGTGGAAATCAACCCCATGAACGGATCATCCTGGCCCGGCGTACCAATGGCCTCGGACGCGGCAGAATCCGAGTCGGTCAAGAGCGGTGAATTGGAAGCGAAGGCCTGGACCCAACTCGCGGTCGCGCTCTGGGTGCCCGTGTCCAATGCCTTGCCGTAGTGCATCTCATATGCGTCTGCGACGGACTGATCCCAATGGGTCTCCATCTGGTTGAACCAGTCAAGATAACCCGGCTTGTTGAGCGGGTCGCTCAAGGCAACCTTGCGGTTCCATTCGGGATCCGTAAGTGCCCAGATGTTGTCCACCGGACAACTATCGTATTTTTCGCTGTTGTACGTCCAGACTGCGGGATCCCGGTAAACGACCAGAGGATCCTGGGAATCTGCAGGAATTGTATTCGCCAGGTCAGGAGGAACCCAGCTCATCACGATTCCACTTGGGACGACCTCAGCCAGCGTTGCCGCCGCGTCCGCAGACACGATCACGTCGCCCACGATATTCTCCGACTGCGCTTCCCTGATGACCATTTCAATCTGGGCCGATGAAGGCACCTTGGAACCGATGACTTCAATCCCGTACTTTTCCGTGAATGCCGCGGCAGATGTCTTGATTTTCCCGGTACTTGCATAGGCCGTTATCGTTTCCTCGCCTCGGGCGGCTTCGATCAATGCATCCAGGTCGAACTCCTCCGCAGACAGCGGTGCAACGAGCACCAAGAGAGCGAGCGAACCAATGAAACTGCTAAATAGTCTGGACATTTCAGGCACTCCCACATTGTTTTGTATTTTCGGACAGACGCCTCGTCGCACATTGCTTCGACCGGTTGTCACAATTTGTGCGGTTCTTCTTCAGCAAGGTGGCCCGCTCGGTCAGTCATTCTCATGTGAAATGCGTATCCCGTCAAGGTCGAAAAAATGCACCCGAGATCGATCCACCTGGAAATACAGCATTTCTCCTGCGGTGAATTCAGGCGATGTGTTTGTCGACACAAAGATCGGCGACCCTCCCTTGTCCAATTCGACAATCCAGTTCCCGCCTGTCGGGAGGATCCCTGCAACTCTTGCATGGCTTGTCAGGCAACGGGAGTTGCCCGATGGTTCGCTCACCGAAAGCCGGATTGTTTCCGGACGAAGGCCCACGGAACCGACATTGTCGATTCCGGGGCAAGACATGGCCACGTATTCACACAAGATCAGAGACAATTCCGTGTCATGGCCGTTCGTCACCGGCACCACATTTATCGGTGGATTGCCGACGAATTCTGCGACAAAGAGATTCGCCGGAGAATTGTAGATCTCGTCTGGGGTGCCCACCTGTTGCAAGGACCCTTCGTTCATCACTGCAATGCGTGTCGAGAGCGTCATTGCTTCCCACTGGTCATGGGTCACAAAAACGATGGTCGTACCGAATTCAACGTGAATTCGCTTCAACTCGGCGCGCATCTTCAGGCGAAGCTTGGCATCCAGGTTCGACAATGGTTCATCCAGCAAAAGGACATCCGGTTCGATGACCAGCATCCGGGCGAGGGCAACCCGTTGCTGCTGACCACCGGACAGTTGCGACGGATACCGATCCCGAAACTGCTCGATGCCCAGCGTTTCCATGACGAATCCGATACGCTCTTCGCGTTCCTTCGCCGGAACCTTGCGCAAGCGCAGGCCAAAACTGACATTCCGCTCGACAGAGAGATGCGGCCAAAGTGCGTAGCTCTGAAAGACCAGTCCCGCGCCACGTTGTTCAGGTGGAACGAAGACACCCTGATCACGTGAATCCAGTACCCGGCCACCGATCTTGATTTCCCCGGAGCTGAGGTTTTCCAACCCCGCGATCACCCGAAGTGTGGTTGATTTTCCGCAACCCGAAGGCCCGAGTAGACACATGAACTCGCCGTCCCGGACCACAAGGTCGAGATCCGATATTGCCGGGGCCAGGCTGTCGTATGACTTGCTGACTTGGCTGAGTGTGATAGTGGGCAATCTATCCTCCCAATCCGTCGGCGAGATTCGTCTTGGTCACGTTTTGGACCGCCAGTGTCCCGAAATAGGCCATGGCCGCAATGATCAGCACAACTGCATTTGCAGCTTGAGTGTAATTGTTGTCGATCAGCCGCAGGGCATACGTCGTCAGCACATCGGTTGTGGGTACCGCCAGGACCACAAACAAGCTCAACCCCTTGATTCCCGAAATGAAGGGCAGAAGTGTTCCCGTGACGAGCGCGCCCTTCTGGATTGGAATCACAACGCTCGTCATGCGTCGCAGCCAACCTGCGCCGGTCATTTGCGCCGCTTCTTCGGGATCCTTTCCCAACTGCATCATCGCGGAGATCCCTGCCCTCGAAGAGTAGGGCATCTGGTCCGCGGTTAATGCCAGAACAAGGATCAGGCCGGTGCCGTAAAGCGCAGGTATCGGCCCGCGCTGGACGGCAAACAAAGACAAATATGCGACCGCAAACGCGATCCCGGGCACAAGATAGGGAAAGAAAGTCACATGTCGGAGGAAGTTGGACATCCAGCGCACCCGTGATCTCACAACCACGTACCCGACGAGGAGTCCCAGAAGACCGGAACATAACGATGCAACTCCGACAATTCGCAGCGTATTCCATGCCGCCATCCAAAGATCCGGTGTCAGGAGGATACCGGTCCGCAATGCGACCGTATCGAGATTCCGGCCAATCCAATAGTCCAGCGTAAAGTTCTCCATGGAAAAGTCGGCCGGTACCTTCATGACGGTCGAAAGCACCAGCACGAGCAGCGGGAGACCCACCGAAATCAGGAAGATCAGTGCTGCGAAGACGGTCGCCGGCAATCTGTATATCCCCAACGGAGAATTGCGACTCATGGCGCCCTTACCCCCGACAGTCACGAACCTGCGGGATTCTCGAACAAGGCGAGCATCGACCAACAGGGAAATGATACCGATCAACATGATCGCCCCGGCCAAAACCGCCGCGACACCGCTTTGTCGGGACGAGATGCTGCGATAAAGTGACGTCGCAAGCACATTGTAGTCGACCGGCAAACCCAAGAGGTAGTTTACGCCGAATTCGCCAATGCACTTTGCAAAAATCAGGATGGTGGCCGACAAAAGAGCGGGCAACATGAGGGGAAAAATGATCTGGAATGCCACGGTTCCCGACTTCGCGCCGAGAATGCGTGCACTTTCCTCCAACTGGGTGTCGAAGCTTCTCAGGGCATTGCCGAAAAGCAGGATGACGAATGGCGCATAGTGCAAAGCAAGGATGATCGTGATCGGGACCTGGCCGTATGCCAGCCAGTCTGGAGGCGTGAATCCGAGGTTTTCAAACCAGCCCTGCTGTCCGCCAACGGTTCGATTGCGGAATAAAGTGCGCCACGCAAGTGCAAACGTCCAGGAAGGCAGCATGTATGGCACGATCAAGGCAGTGGCAAACCATCGTCGTCCGAACATGTCCGAACGACTCAGCAACCATGCAAGCGGGACGCCTATGGAAAGGGAAACCAGTATGACCCCGGTCGCGACTGACAGCGTGTGCGCAAGCGGTTCCCAGAACAGGATTTGGGCAATTGGCGATGCAAGGGTTCTGTTCAGGTAATAGAATGTCCAGGCGCCAACCTCGGACTTCGCTCGTCGCGCATCGCCGAATTGCACTTCGATTGCATCATGCAGAAGGGTGACAATCGGGACTATCACCAGATATGCAAAAAGCACGACCATCAACGCGCCGATGATAGCCGTAGGTTCCTTCCACCCAACCTTGATGTGATAGCTCAGACGGGCACTTCCGCGCATCCTCGTGCGAGAGATGGACTCGTCTTGTGCAGTAAACTTCGATGGCATCCTGTCGGACTTGTGTTTCATGCCTGGTACAAGAGGCACATTCGGCAAGTTAACAGCCGACCGTGCCCGTGACCACCTTGAGATTAGCGGGGTCAGCGTGAAAGTGGCGAAGGACATCATCGGCCGTCAGATCGGCGCAATGCGGGACGGATGGGACAACATCTGCGAAGAAGGCGCATTGACCGAGGTCAAACGCATCCTGTTCGGCAAGCGCATCTTTCTCAATGACTATTCTTCGAGAACACAGCGAAGGGCATGTGAGGGGAGAGCACCGCCTATCTCGTGCACGAGATAGGCGGTGCTCTCCTCTTTGCGTGAATGGGCGGTCGCATGGGGTAAGTCACATATCAGTTCGGGTGCGCCGACGCAGGCCGCAAGGGAGGCGGCTGAAAGGACTGCCGCATTCTACACGGGTGAAATGTGATGCACGCTTTCGGCGTTTTGGCGGACCCGGTTCGAAGACGCGCAATCGAACTTATCGCACAAAGCGAACGGGCATCTGGCGAAATCGTCACCGTCGTGGAGGCGGAGTTTGGGATTTCCCAATCAGCCGTGTCACAACATCTTCGCATCTTGAGGGAGTCAGGCTTTGCGCGTGTTCGAAGAGAA
>JAJEGW010000207.1 GCA_022819605.1 Silicimonas sp.
ATCGGTGCAGCTGGAGGACGGCGACACCGTCACGATCGGCCCACCGCAGGAAGGTGTGTACAGCTACGTTGCCGTCGCAGGGGGGATTCTGACAAGGCCCGTTCTTGGCAGCCGCTCCTGCCATCGACGCTCGGGGATCGGCGGGGATGTGCTGTCGCCGGGAGATCGGCTTCCTTGCATTGGCAGTTCCGACAGTGCGCCCTTGTTCTTCACCGAAGGCATGAGGGACTACGGCAGGGATGCAATCAGAATCGTTCTGGGCCCGCAGGCAGACCATTTCGAGGAAGCGACATGGTCTCGGTTCCTGTCGACGAGCTACAGGATCAGTCCGCGATCCGACCGGATGGGCCTGCGTCTTGAAGGCCCCGCTCTTCGGTCTTCAAAGGGGCACGACATCGTGTCCGAGGGCGTGGTTCCCGGAAGCGTTCAGGTGCCCGGCGACGGGAACCCAATCGTGCTGGGCCGGGACTGCCAGACCACCGGGGGGTACCCGAAGATAGCAACGGTAATATCGGCCGACCTGGACCGGCTGGCGCAGGTGCCCATAGGCCGGGACGTGCGATTCCGGGTGGTATCTGAAGGGGATGCGATTGATGCCGCGCGCCGTTCGGCACGTTGGCACAGCTCCTTGGGGTTGGCGGCAAAACCTGTCAGCGGCTCTTCGCCGGACCTGCATTCGCACAATCTGATCGGAGGTGTAACGAAGGGCGACGACCTTTAGCGTGCTTTCCTCGACGCAACCGTCCAGCCTTCCTCTTCGAGACCGTCACGCAGCGCTCTTGCCATGGCAACCGCCGCCTCGTTGTCCCCGTGCACGCACACTGAATCGATCTCGACCGGCAGGCGCTTGCCCGTCACGGATTCCAACCGCCCCTCGGCCACCATTTCCATCACGCGAAGCAGCGCGGTTTCAACATCGTGGATGACGGCGCCGTCGACCTTGCGGCTCGTCAGGTTGAAGCTGTCGTCATAGGTCCTGTCGGCGTAGATTTCGCGTATCGGACGCAAGCCAGCACGTTCGCAAGCGCGCTCGGTCGCCGTTCCCGGCATTACCATGAACGCAAGTTCGGGATCGGCAGCCCGAATGCCTCGGGCAACTGCATCGGCAAGGCCGTCGTCGTCCGCACAGGCGTTTCCGAGTGCGCCATGTGTCTTGACATGAGTTCCAGGGTGCCCTGTCAGCGACGCTATCGCTTGAAAGGCGCCAACCTGGTAGGCAACGAGCGTCTCGATCTCGTGCGCCGTGACTCCAAATTGCGCACGCCGCCCGAATCCGATCAGATCGCGGTACCCTGGGTGGGCACCGACCGCGACTCGCCGTTCGCGAGCGAGCCCAATGGTGCGTTGCATTGTTTCGGGGTCGCCAGCGTGAAACCCGCAAGCGATGTTGGCCGTTGTGACGATGTCCAGCATTGCCGCATCGTCACCCATCGTCCAAGGCCCAAATCCCTCTCCGAGATCCGCGTTGAGATCGATTTGCATTGGTCTCTGACTCCTCTCAGCCGCTGTGGCGCGCTCCGCCGACCGATGCACCCAAATTCGTTGCACAGCGGCACACCATTGGTATACCAAGAGCGCCGGAAAGAGGAGGTCTTCATGCAGGGCGGTCATCTGCTCTATCTTGGCAACGGCCCGAACTTCCAATCCGTGGCAAAGCTGGACGATCGGTTTGAAGGCTGGGGCCTGACCATCAACCGCTGTTGGGCGTTCAATGGAGAGTTTCCGGACAGCCTTGACGGATATGACGGGATCTTCGTATCCGGCAGCCCCCATGGCGCCTACGAGGACATCCCGTTCATTCACCGGGAGCATGACCTGATCACGGCTGCAGCGGAGCAGGAAATCCCAATGCTTGGCATCTGCTTCGGGAGCCAGATCCTGGCCTCGGCCCTTTGCGGGCGCGATCAGGTCTTCCGCCGGGAATTCTGCGAGATAGGATACAAGGATCTTCCGGTAACGGAGGCTGCAAGTGACGACCCGATTGCCGGCGCGTTGGGCAAGAGCGTGCACATGTTCGTCTGGCACAACGACGAAGTGCGCGGCGACCACCCGGACATGACGGTCCTCGCAAGCTCCGACCTGTGTCCGAACCAGATCTGGCGCTGGCGTGATGCCCCGGTCTGGGGAATTCAGGGCCATCCCGAGATCACCCGGGAACAGGCGCCAATTTGGTTCGAAGAAAACCGGGACCGCATGGAAAAGGACGGCGCCAACGTGGAAGCTCTCAAGGCTTCTGCGGATGAAGCCGCGGACGCCAAGACGATGCTGACACGGTTCGTCGATTTAGTGAAGGCGCGTGCATGGCCCCACCGCTGATTTACGAGCCTTGGTTCGAGCTTCCTGAATATGAGGCGCGTCTGGCCCGCGTGCAGGCAGAGCTGAAGACGCGCGGGCTTGACGGGCTGCTTGCCTTCCAGCCCGAGACGGTGACTTGGCTAACCGGATTTTTCACGCGGGGATACGGCTCTTTTCAGCTCGCTGTCATTCCATTGGACGGCAAGCCGACACTGGTCTGCCGCGATGTCGAGGAGTACTACCTCGACGCAACCTCCGTGTTCCCGGATCGCGCGATGTGGACCGACAGCGACACGCCTGTGGTCGTCGCTGCCAAGGCGATCCAGGCAAGTCTGGGCGCGACGGCCAAGGTCGGAGTTGAAACCGCTGCGTGGCCCTTGTCGGTTGCGCGCTATCAGCAATTGAACGACTGCCTTCCCGGTTATCGGTTCACTGACGAAAGCGGGCTCGTGGGCAAGATGCGTCTGAAAAAGTCGGTCGCCGAGATCGCCTTGCAAAGGCGCGCGGGAAAGGCAGCCGAAGCCGGCATGCAGGCGGCGATTGACAGCGCCGGCATCGGCGTCAGCGAGCGTGAAATTGCGGCCGAGGTTTGCGCCGCAATGATTCGGGCGGGAAGCGACCTGCCGGGTCCGGGCGTGATGTCATCCGGGGAACGGGCGTTTCACCTGCATGGCGGCTATTCCGATCGCGTTCTCCAGCGCGGCGACATTGTCCAGATCGAGACGACACCAAACGTGCGCCATTATCATGCTCGTTTCATGCGCCCGTTGCGCGTGGCAGAGGCTAGCGACAGAGACCACAAGACAGTCGAGAGCCTGATCGCGATCCAGGATGCGGCGCTGGATGAAGTGCGCCCCGGCGTTGCGGCGGCCGTGCCGGACGCAATCTACCGGGACGGCGTGCTGTCCCAGGGGCTGCGCGAGACATATACGAACAAGACGTTTTATTCGGTCGGCCTGCTTCTGCAGCCGTCAGGCGGCGAGTTCCTTGAGGCGGCCCCAGGCTGTGACTGGCACTTCGAAACGGGCATGACGTTCCACACATACGTTCTTGCCCGCGGGTTCGGCATGTCAGAGACCATCGCCATCACCGATACCGGCTACGACCGCCTCACGCGTTTTGAGCGACAGCTCTTTACGGTCTAGTATCTTGTCACAGGGTGATTTTGTCGGCTTGATAGATGCTTCGCACGCGACGGGCTTGAGGCAGGCTCCCGCCAATTTGTGTCTGGCCCTTGGGGTCGTGAACATTCGTTTGACTTGAGCATGGCCATGGCTTCGGCGCCAAGGCTTGGGCCGAGAGAGAAGGAAGGAAATACGCCTGCCAGATCCAGGTCCATGTGGCCTGGATGGACAACGTTGTCCCTATGAAGGTCGCGCCAGATCGGGACAGCGCAATCACCTTCATGGAATTCCTGCTGATGCCCGCGAACATCGCGACAGCGTTGAATAGTGCCCGCCATGGCTCGGGACCTTCGGGTGGGCAAATGTCTCGATCCGGAATCCGCGCGCCTGCCGGCGTCCGGCCCATCGGCCACTGCAGGGCTTGCCGCATTTGCTGAGGTCAGTGACGAAGCCACTCAAGCCGTCTATGATCAGATTTGGACGAACGTGAAGAAGCAAACCGACCAGGGCCGCGTTCACGGCGCGGCCTCAATGACAGGAGGAGCCAATGCAACCGATACAGGCCGAGGATCGCAGGGTTGCGAACGTCGCAAGCGGCACTTTCCAACCCTTCCTGACCAACGAGGGGGAACCCGACGGAGAGGTGCTGCAGGTCAATGGCGGCAAGCCCGGTTACGGATTTCACGTCTACCGCATGGCCCCCGGCACCACGACCAAGGCTCATACGCACATCGGAGACGAAGAATTCTATGTCATCGACGGCGACCTGACCGATCATGACGGCTACGAATACAGGCCTGGCGACATCGTCTGCCTAGTCTCCGGCACTGCGCACAATTCCTCAACCCGAAATGGATGCACGCTTGTCGTGTACCTGCCGGGTGCGGAAGGCTTCTGATCCGTGATCGTCGGTCTCTACCAAACCCCTCAACCAAGGAGCATGCAGGAGGGGGTCGCCACCATTGAAACTGCCTTGTCGGCCGCCGCAGAATCCGGCGCTGACATGCTGGTCCTTCCCGAGGCCTTTCTGCCCGGGTACACTGCGGTCCCCCGCGAGAGGCCGGAGGCATGGGACGAAATTCACGATGACATCGCCAACCTCTGTCGGCGCCACAACGTGGGTCTGACAATCGGTTTGCCGGAATACGTTGAAGACCTGCTGTTCAACTCGGCCCTGGCGTTTGCCGACGATGGAAGGCTTCTGGCGAGCTACCGCAAGATCCAGCTGTTCGGACCGGACGAGCAAGCGCTCTACACGTCTGGCGACGCGTATGTGACCTTCGAATTCAAGGGCAAGCGCTTTGGCCTTCTGATTTGCTACGACGCAGAGTTTCCCGAGCACGTCCGGAACCTGGCCAAACTGGGTGCGGAGGTCATTCTCGTTCCGACAGCGAACATGATGCCTTTCGTTAACGTCAACAAAATCCTCATTCCCGCTCGCGCCGCGGAGAACGCCGTGACGATCGTTTATGCGAACTATTGCGGGGCATCGGCGGGACTGGAGTATGTCGGTCTTTCGGCAATTCATGGACCGGACGGCTACCCCCTTGGCGCGAAGGGCACCGGCGAGGGTCTCTTGATCGCGGAATTGCCAAATTGCTGGAGCGAGCACGGCATTCCACTTTCGAGTCAACGAGACGACGTCAAGCACGTCTAGGCGACGCGCACTTTTGCCGGGCAAGACTTGGTGCCATAGTCGTGCCATGTCCGCGACGCTGACCGACAACGAGCTGAAAGAACTTGGAGCCTGCGTGACCGCCATTGGCACACCGGATTTCCCCCGTTTGATCAGCCGTTTCTGCTCCTCGCTTTGCTCCGCCGACACGGTCTTTCTCAGCGCCTTTTTCGATGACCAGAAACCCGTGGGGCTCTACGGCAACCACACTGATGAAAGCCAGATGGAGTCGCTGAAACTCTACCTGGACGTGGCCTATGTCCTTGACCCATTTTACCTGCTGTTTCGGCAGAAGAGAGGCGATCAGGTCCGGTCGCTCGACGAGGTGGCTCCGGACGACTTCAAGCAATCCGAGTACTACGCAAAGTTCTTCCGCGACATGGCGCTGACCGACGAATGCGGGCTGATGCTGCACATCGAGGACGATGCCGCACTCTTCTTTTCCATGGGGACCCAGGCCAAGGGTGCCCGCGCGGATCCCACCCGGCTGAATTCGACCAGGCCGCTGATCTCGGCCCTTGTTCGGCGGCACTGGACGAGGCTGACGCCCGCGAATACCGACGGCTCAGGGCGCCTGTCTGCACAGATTCACACAGCCTTCGAAGCCTTCGGTTCTTCCATTCTCAGTCCTCGCGAAGGCGACGTTCTTCGCATGATCCTGCAGGGGCATTCGTCAAAGTCAATTGCCGCACACTTCAACAATTCGCCTGAGACGATCAAGGTTCATCGCAAGAGAATCTACACGAAGCTCTCCGTGTCGTCCCAAGGCGAGCTTTTGTCGATGTTCCTCACCGCACTCTCGAAAATGCCCCCGACCGCGGAGGGCGACCCGCTGAAATTCCTTGATGCCGGCTAGCGCGTAACCCCAAGTGGTGACTGCGCCTCGGGCAGGGATTGCTGTACCGTCCCCTGAATGCATCGAGCATGAGGGAGCCTTCCCATGAACAAACCGGACGCAAATTCAGCCTGGGCCAAGGACCGTGCTCATGTGCTCCACCCCTACACGGATTTCACGTCCTTTCACGACGAGGGCAGCCAGGTCATAGATGGTGCCTCGGGCATGCATGTTACCGACACCGACGGACGCAAGCTGCTGGACGGCATTGCGGGTCTCTGGTGCGTCAACATTGGGCATGGGCGTCAAGAAATGGCGGAAGCCATATCGGCCCAGGTCATGCAGATGCAATACTACAATCCATTTGGGCATTCGACGAATGTACCTGCGGCCGAGCTTGGATTCTGGCTGGCTCAGAACGCGCCGGGCGACCTTAACCACGTCTACTATACCTGCGGGGGTTCCACTGCCAACGATGCGGCGATCCGACTAGTACACTACTACAATTCGATGCGCGGCCTGCATCGCAAGAAGAAGATCATCAGTCGGAATTGCGCCTACCACGGTGCGACTTACGTCGCCGCCGAGCTCACAGGCATTCTCGCAACCAAGAACAGCTTTGATCGTGTCGGACAGGATTTCATACACCACGTCTCGGCCGCCAACATGTATGCAATGCCGGACGACATGACCGAAGCCGCCTATTGTGATCACCTGGTGCAGGAGTTCCAGGACAGGATCGACCAGCTTGGACAGGACAACGACCCCGCCATCATTGCCGAGCCGATCATGGTCGCAGGAGGCGTGCTGATCGCGCCAGTGGGCTATCACCGTCGCATGCGCGAGGTGTGCAAGACGCACGACATTCTCTATGTCGCCGACGAAGTCGTCACCGCGTTCGGGCGTCTAGGGGAGTGGTTCACCTCAGAAAGCGTGTTCGATTGCCAACCCGACATACTGGTTTCGGCCAAGGGGATCACGTCAGGCTACATCCCCCTTGGGGCGACACTGATTTCGGACGAGATCTACGAGGTCATCAGCCGCCCGCAGTGCGAAGGCGGGGTCTTCTCGATGGGTCTCACCTATTTCGGCCATCCGGTTGCCTGTGCCGCAGCCCTGAAAAACATCGAGATAATGGAGCGGGAAAGCCTGTTGCAAAATGCCGCGACCGTGGGTGGGTTCTTTCAGAGCGATGCGCAACGGTTGCGCAATTTGCCGTGCGTTGGCGACGTGCGCGGAAAGGGACTGATGCTGGCCGTCGATCTTGTCGCCGACAAGGCAACCAAGGCTCCGCTGCCCGTCAGCGCGAAGGCAGGGGAACGCGTTTTCAAGAAATGCGTCGAAAATGGCGTCATCGTGCGGCCCGTCGGAGATCGCATCGTCCTGTCGCCGCCGATCATCGTTTCGACCGATCAGTGCTCGGTAATCGTAGACGCAATTGAAGATGCCATCCGATCGACAGGGTTCGTTTGAGTCCGACTCATCACCTTCAGGAACCGTCTCCTTGCTTGGTGCGGCAACCGCCTGCCAATCGTCCTGTAGTGGTCGGTTGCGGAGCCGAATTTGCCAATTCTGAACGGATCTTCTTCTGAGAGTCAGACAGGAATCCTCCGCGATTCAAAGGGAATCCGATGGATTTCAACGGACTTCGCCTGTCAATTACATGGCAACATCCGGGGCCGGATCGAATTCCAGCTGCTTGGAGTGAAGCCGGACCAGAGCGTTCCCATAAGACTGCTAGGTTGATTGACGGCTGCTGATCCGGAAAACTCCATAAAACCAGAATGTTGGTACCGGAACCCACCTTCGATGCCCAATGAAGTTTCGGCAAATGAAGTTGGCATGGACAGATTCAATTTTCTCTTGATTGCATCGAGTAGGCAATCGCACATAATTGCCTCATGGAGCACCCAATCGGCACCAATCCTTTCCAGGAAGCAGCCCGCGAAATTGCGGCGGCATTCGCGCCCCGCGCCGCGGAATGGGACAGGGCCCGCACCTATTGCTGGTTGAACGTCCGGGAACTGGCTGACGCCGGTCTTATGGGCATGACAATTCCCAAGGAATTCGGCGGCAAGGGCGCCTCGTATCACGATGTAGTGCTCGTGATCGAGGAAATCGCAAAGGCCTGTACATTAAGCGCGCGCATTGTCGTCGAGGCAAACATGGGCGGGATCAGCGCCGTCATGGCCTATGGAACAGAGGCGCAAAAGCAGTCATCGGCGGCTCTTGTGCTGGAAGGCGACAAGCCGGCCATTTGCATCACCGAGCCCGAGGCCGGCAGCGCGGCGACCGAAATGAAAACCACCGCCCGACGCGTGGCGGGGGGATATCGACTGAATGGAACCAAGCACTGGATCACCGGTGGTGGCGTCTCCAAGCTGCATGTCGTCTTTGCCCGGGTTCTGAACGAAGCAGGCGAGGTCGAGGGCATCGGTGCCTTCATCCTCGTACGTGATCCGGATCGGGGCGTGGAGCCTGAGGGCTTCAGGATCCTCGGACGCGAACGTACGCTCGGCCTCTGCGGCATGCCCGAGGCGGAACTGGCTTTTGAAGAAGTGTTTGTCGAAGACGCGATGGTCCTGACGCCGCCCTCGGGATTTCGCCGCGGGTTTGCCGACCTGATGGACGCTTACAACAGCCAGCGTGTGGGCGCGGGAACCGTCGCAATGGGCGTGGCGGCCGGGGCGCTCGATCATGCCAAGCGACATCTCAAGGAGCGTCACCAGTTTGGCCGCCCGATAGCCGAGTTCCAAGGGTTGCAGTGGATGCTGGCGGACATGGACGCCAAGGTGCATGCCTCGCGCCTGATGCTGCGCGAGGCGGCTTTGTCCCGTGGGCCAAACGGGTCGCCCTTTCCGAACATGATGATGGCGGCGCGGGCCAAAGCGTTTGCCTCGGAGGTGGCAATAAAGGTGGTGAGCGACGCGCTGCAGATCTTTGGCGCCCGCGGTTACAGTGACAAGGAACCCATCGAACGCATGTATCGCGACGTGCGCATGTTCACAATTGGTGGAGGCACGGCACAGATCCTCAAGACGCAGGTCGCAGGCAGCCTCTTGGGGATCAAGACACCGCAGTCGCGCGACGGATACACACGACTTGCTGAGCGAGCGGAGAGCGGAGGTACAAGTGTCGCCGGGCTAGAATGCGAACCATGACCGGCGCGCCCCAAGATCCTTGGGAGCTTGACCTTTCCTGCATCCTCGCGGGGGCCGACCTGCAAGTTGGTTTGGTCCGCCGTCGTCAATTTCCCAATTGGATCGCTCCGCCCGCAAGACCCATCAGTCGGGAGATCGGCAATCCACCTTGCGGACATACGCGAGCGCGGCGAGTTCCGCGAAACAGCCTGTGTTCTTCCCCTTGGAAAAATTCGATCGCACTCCAATGGCGCTGCGGGACTTCCGTGCAGCTTGCGAGATTTCTCTAGGATTCGCCTGGGCCTTGTCGCGTTTCTTGCTTCAACAGGCTGTAGACGTTGGAAACAACGAGCGCGCCGACAACGACCGTCCCGCCGACGACCGCCCACGTGCCTGGGTTTTCTCCGATTGCCCACCAGACAAGGATCGGGGCAAGGACCGACTCCAGCAGGATGAGCAGTGCCACCTCGGCCGAACTGATGTATCGGTGACCAAGTGCGAGAAGACAGGATGCTGCGCCGATGAAAGCACCATGGCCCAATATGAGCGGCCATTGCGCCTCAAATGCTTCGCCCGGAGACACGAACATTCCGAGGAAGATTGCCGCGCCGATATAGGCGACTGGAATGGCCGGTATCATCGAAGTCGCCTTAACCTTTCGCACGGCCGTCAAAGCCGCGGCAAACGCGGCAGAGATGTAGACCGCCCAGATGTCCCCTTTCCAAGAAGCGATCTGCGTCTCCTTGGATCCATAAGCGATGATGCCCAGCCCAAAGATGACGGCCGCCATGGTGATCACCATGCGCGCCCGAATGATCTCTCCAAGGAAGATGCGGCTGAAGAGGGCAGCAAAGACGGGCATCGAGGCAAAGATGAAGACCACATTGGCCACGCTTGTCTGGGTTACGGCAAACACGAAGGCCGGTGCCGTTGTTCCCATCAAAACGGTATAAGCCAGCCCCGGCCAGCCTGTCTGAAAGACGGCCCGGAAGCCCCGTACACCCTGAACTGCTAGCAGGACCACAAGGACGATGGTCCCGGCGATCGAACCTCTCCAGAAAGCTGTGACCATCGGCTCTGCATCGATGAGCCTGACGAACAGCGAGTCAGGCACGACGAGCAGGACGCCCAGCGTCGTAACGATCAGACCCTTCAGGTGTTCGTTCATGGTGTCGAATGCTCGCTGCCGCTCTGAGCCGGGCCAGCTCACTGAATCAGTTCATTGAAACCTGTAACAGAGGATGGCCGCAGTGCTAGTGGTGGCGGATTCGCCCAGTCCGGCGCGTCTGGAGTTGTGCGCTGCCTCCCGGGCGGATCGAAGCCAGTCCGTTCGCGGTCTGACCACACGGACTACGGGTCAATCGCGCAAAAAATGACGGCAATGCTTGGATGATTGCGGCGGCGTGACTTGTCGTTGCGACGGTTGCCAAAACACGAAGTTGCCGTTGCCGTGAGCCATGTGAATGCATGGCCTGACCCTTGCTGACCTCTCATTCAAAACGAGGGCTTGAGAGACAGATTTCATGACGATCTGCCTCGGGTTCGCGTGGCAGCGTGCCGGGCAGCCTCACTTTTTCGATCACTCAGAAATGAAACGGTTTTGCATCTCGACCTCCTGCTGACGCATGAGCTTCCAGGCGGTTTCCATGTGATCGGTCATGATCGCGCAGGCCTGGTCTGCGTCGCCGTCGCGCAGGGCCTTGACCAGCGCTTTCTGGTGATCGTTGCCTTGTTTCCAGAGCTCGAAATTGGGTGGCGAGTAAAGGCGTCGGTAGACGGTCAGGTCGGAGAGGAGCTTCACCATGAAATCAATGACAAATCCAAGCAGCGGATTCTTGGCCTGTTCTGCAAGGATCGCATGGAACCTAAGCGAGGCCACGTGTTGGGCGCGCTCCTCTTCAAGATCGCCAGCGGGACTGGAGTACTGCGCAATATTTTCTTCCAGCAATCTCAGCACGTCTTCGGACAGCTTGCCCGCCAGTGAGGCAGCAAGTTCCGGTTCCAACGTCAGTCGAAGTTGATAGATGTCGCCGATGGTCAGGTCCTTGAAGTAAAAGTAATTCCCAAGAAGCGCCTTGGCCCGCTGACGGCTGACCTCATGGACGAAGCTGCCGCCGCCGGGACCGGTCCGCGTCTTGATCAGGCCTTGTGCTTCCAGAATGCGCATCGCCTCGCGGATCGTGCCCTTGGCCATGCCAAAGCGCGCGATCAACTCGGCCTCGCCAGGAAGGCGGTCGCCGGCATTCAAGCCCTCGTCGACCACCCAGTCCTTGATAGACTCGGCGACCTGAACCGGGCGGCTCACCTTGGGTTCAGTTTTCGAGCGGGTAGTGACAGGCGGCAAGCTGGTCTTCTCCCATCTGTTTCAGTTCCGGTTCACTCGTTCGGCAAAGGTCAGTCGCCCGCGGACATCGCCCGGCAAATGCACAGCCTGGCGGCGGGTTCAGCGGATCGGGAAGTTCAATCCCTTTCTGTTCGGGTGCTGTCAGCGATCTGCCCACGACGGGCGCGCATTCGGCAAGCAGGCCTGTATAGGGATGGCGAGGGTTCGCGAAAATGCGATCGGCCCTGCCGATCTCGACCACCGCCCCGAAATACAGGACAACGATCCGCTCACTGACCGCTTCGACCACGGCTAGGTCATGGGTGATGAACAGATACGTCAGGCCAAACCTTGTCTTGAGATCCGACAAAAGGTTCAGAACCTGCGCCTGGACCGAGACATCCAGGGCCGAAACCGGTTCATCAAGAATGATGATTCGGGGACTTGCGGCCAGCGCACGGGCGATGCCGATCCTTTGCGCTTGCCCGCCCGAGAATTCATGGGGGTAGCGGTCAAGAAACTCTTCGCGAAGGTTCACGGATGCGAAGATCTCCGCGATGCGCCTGTTGCGTGCTGGTTTCGCCATACCGTGAAGCCGCTTGAGGGGCGCTTCCATGACCTGCCGGATTGTCTTGCGCGGATTCAAGCTGCTTTGCGGATCTTGAAATACGTATTGAATCAGCTTTCCGAACTCTGTCGGGTCGGCGGTGCCGAGCGCCTTTCCCTCGATCTCGATCGTGCCCTCTGTCGGTTCCAGCAATCCGACGAGCATCCGCGCAAGCGTTGACTTGCCGCAGCCGGATTCGCCCACGACGCCAAGGGTTTCACCGGTCTCCACCTGGAACGACATGGGCCGCACCGCACGCACGCCGGGCGGGGCTGCGCCCAAAAACGGCCTTTTCAGCGGGTAGGTCTTGGCCAGATGCTCAACCTTTAGCGCGGGCATCAAAGCGTCCCCTCGGGAAACAGGCACCTGACGGTACGGAGAGCCGGACCTTGCAGCGGAATTTCGCCTTGTCGGCAGATATTTGCGGCCTTGTTGCAGCGGGGCGCGAAGGCACAGCCCGGAGGCAGACCGTCCAGCACTGGCGGCAAGCCCGGGATTGCGGCCAGTTCGCGACGGCCGCCGCCCAGTTCAGGCACGCAGGCGATCAGCCGCTTTGTATATGGGTGTGCCGGCGCGTCCAGCACGGCTTGCGTTGGCCCTTCTTCCACGATCCGGCCAGCATACATCACCGCTACCCGATCACAAAGCTGTGCGACGACACCGAAGTCATGAGTGATGAAGATGATCGCCAGCCCCCGTTTGCGGCGGAGGTCATCCAGGAGAGACAGAATCTGCGCCTGCACGGTCACGTCCAGTGCTGTGGTCGGCTCATCCGCGATGATCACGTCCGGTTCATTAGCGAGCGCCATGGCGATGCCAACGCGCTGGCGCATGCCGCCGGACATTTCGTGGGGGTAGTCGTCGACGCGGCTCTTGGCGTTCGGAATGCGCACGTCATTGAGCAGCTCGATGGCGCGCCCGCGGGCTTCTGCATTCGACAGGTTGTCATGCGACCGGATCGCCTCAGCAAGCTGCTGACCCACGCGATAGAGCGGGTGCAAGGTGGAAAGCGGATCCTGGAAGATATACGCGACCCGGTCGCCACGCTTTTGGCGGAGCGACTCGTAGGGCGCGCCGATCAGGTCCTCGCCCTGAAAGCGCACTGCGCCACCCGTGATCACGCCGGGAGGAGACGCAACCAACCCCATGACCGACAGCGCCGTAACCGACTTGCCTGAACCCGACTCGCCAATGACGCCCAGGCATTCGCCGGGCCTGACCGCGAGCGACACGCCGTCCACTGCGCGAAGATTTCGCTTGCCGACGTGGAACTCCGTATGCAGGTCCTGAATTGCCAGAAGATCGTCCGTGACCGTCGGGACATCGCCATGACGCTTGACCAGCGTCGTGGCGCGCGGGCGGGACAACGCACCCGAGCGCAGGCGCGGGTCAAGGGCGTCCCGGACACCATCACCCAGAAGGTTGATCGACATGACGATCAGAAAAATCATCAGTCCGGGCACGATGGAGGTATGGGGATGCGAGATCATCGCGGAACGCGCCTCGCCCAGCATGGAGCCGAGATCGGCCTGAGGCGGCTGGCTGCCGAGGCCGAGGAACGAAAGGCCGGCAGTTTCCAGGATCATCCAGCCGACGGTGGTGGACATGGCGATAACTATGACTGGCAGGACGTTGGGCAGAATCTCGGTCAGGACAATGCGGGTATGGCCCATGCCCGCGAGCCTTGCCGCGTCGACGAACTCGCGACCGGCCAATCCCACGGTGATGCCGCGGATGTTTCGGGCAAAGAAGGGAACGTTGACAGCGGCGACGGCGATCAGCGCATTCATCAGGCCGGGGCCAAGGGCCGCGACAATGGCCAACGCCAGCAGGATGTACGGAAAGGCCATCAACATATCGACTCCGCGCATGACGATGTTGTCGGTGCGTCCGCCGAAATACCCGGCGAAAATCCCGATGGCCGAGCCTATGGCCGCCGCTATCAGCGCGGCAGCGATTCCGACGGCAAGAGACAGGCGCGTGCCGTGCAAGAGACGGCTCAGAAGGTCGCGGCCAAGATGGTCGGTGCCCAGGAGATGGCCTTCTGCAAAGGGCCGCATGAATCGGTCGGCGGTAGCGGTCACGTCCGGATCGTGCAGGGGCAGAATCGGAATGTTCAGGACCAGAATCAGGATCGCCATGATGACAACCGCGCCCAGGGCGGCCAGCCGGTTGCGGAACAGCAACGTGAGAAAGGCGCTCATGTCTTGATCCTCGGGTCCAGCAGGCTTTGGGCCACGTCCACCGCGATGTTGAACAGCACATAGCAGGCCGCGACGAAGACGACTCCGCCCTGAACCACAAGGAGGTCGCGAGCCAGAATGGC
>JAJEGW010000080.1 GCA_022819605.1 Silicimonas sp.
CGTCTCCGGTAGATTTGCCGTCACCGAGACAAGCCCCTTGGCCGGCTTCTTGCAAGTCGGTTGAGGGGCACCCGCCCCAAGCCCTCAGACAATTCGAGCGGAATCGACGGAATCCACGTCAGAAACTCTGACAACGCTCAACTCGTGCGCTGGTTTGATCCCGCAGCGCGAACTTTCCCTGACTCGATCGTCAGGGGAGCACCTCTTGAGTTCAGACCTATTCGCTTGCAAGCGTCTGGAATCATTGAGTCCGCTTTCGAGAAAGGGCACTACATTTCGGCGCCCCCGGCGCCGCGGTCCGGGCCGGCCGGCCCTTCAGCTCGGCTTCTTCCGCTCCCGTCGCTCGTAGGCGAACGGCGCCGGGTTCCACTTCAGCCCCAGCGTGCGGTAGATTTTTCGCGCGTCGGACGACGCCGCGCTTGGCAGGCCGAACGTCCGCGACCGCCTGGCATCGTGCAGGATGCCGATCTGCAGGTCGTTCAGCGCCCGCCGGATCCGGTCCGGGCTCATCCGGTCCCCGTGGGCCGCCAGCCGGTGGCGCACGTGCTGGAGGCAGCAGAAGGCCATGTAGCAGATGGCGATGTGCGCCCGCACCCGGCGCTCCTTGCGGTGGAAGACCGGCCTGATCCTCAGGTCGTGCTTGTTGGCGCGGAAGCAGGCCTCGATCTCGGACAGCCTGCGGTACTGGACGACCAGGTCGCGCGGGTCGGCCTCGTCGCAGCCCCAGGCCACGATCCCCCGGAGCCCGTCCCAGCGGGCCGCCTCGGCCACCTTCGCCTCGTTGAGGCGCACTTTCCCGTCGGGGAAGTCGAGAAACCGGGCGGCGCCGCGGTTGCTCACGGAGGCCGGGGTGTCGCCGCTCTCCAGCCTGGCGCGCAGCTTCTCGATCCGGCGCTCGCGTTCGCGGGCGTCCTTGCGGGCGCGCTTCGGCGAATGGGTGACGACCAGCCTGCGCTCGCCGTCCTCGAAGGAACCCCCTTGGTCAAGGAGGCTGTCCGGCATGCCTTCGGAACGCTGATCGAGGCGGCCGGAATCCGGCATGACGGGAGCGACGGGCGGCAGTTGCGGTGATTTCACTCGCCACGGGACGCCGCGGCGATGCACCGGCTGGAATTGCGGTATTGTCAGTGTGCCGACGTGCGGCAGCCGCTGCCGGCACTCTCCACCTAATCGGTGGTGCACTCAATCAATTCTGAATCTGAACATGATCGAAGTAAGACATGACCGTCTTGATGGCGCCATACTCTAAGGAACTCTTTCTGACATGAACCCCTGCATCGCGCGGCTGAATTCGATGCAGGACAGGCCGTATGACCAATCCTTCTTTCTTCACGACCCTTGCAAGTTGCAGCGGGGCGGACATGACAAAACGTCCAGATTTGACCAATTGTACACCAGTGGCAAGCGACGTCGTCCGAATATCGATGAGCGATTTCTTCGAGCCTTTTGGAAGCGTGTATTGCTCTATTCTTTGTTCTGTCACCGGATCAATCGTGAAGCTCACCCATTGGTAACCCGTAAGGTCGGCCGGATTTATTGTGTCGGTCCGCGAGATGGGATCGTCTTCCCGTAGGACGATTCCGTGTTCGATCCGCGTGACGTGTCTTGTGACGATTGACGAGTCAATTTCATCTTCCGTGAGAATGCCTAGATACACGTCAAGCGATCCGGAACTCAGCAGCCTTCCCATGCTCTCGCGATGCTCGGTCTTCAAGTCGAGTTTTAGATCAGGGAAGCGCCGCAGGAGATCTGCAAACAAGCCGGCGACCCAGTTGAGGTGAAAAACCGGACCGGCGCCCACCTTCAATTCCGACAGGCCAGCTGAAGAAATGACTGCGATTTCTTCCAGCCCGTTGTGGTACTCGCGTTCGATGCGCTCCGCGCGCGCAAAAAACCTCTCGCCTGCCTCGGTCAGCGACATACCGCGACGATCGCGGCGGAAGAGCGGGATCCCCAGTTCGGCCTCCAAGGCGGCGATGCGTTTTGTGACCGAGGATTGAGCGAGGTGGATGGTGGAGGCCGCGGCAGTG
This sequence comes from Silicimonas sp., assembly GCA_022819605.1. Lineage (GTDB taxonomy): Bacteria > Pseudomonadota > Alphaproteobacteria > Rhodobacterales > Rhodobacteraceae > JAJEFO01. The sequence continues at coordinate 2,031 of JAJEGW010000080.1, forward strand.
ATAGATCCGCCCCGCGCCACAGCCAGAAATGCTCGCAGTCCCTTGTCCACAGGTATTCCGATTTCGAATTTATACCGCACTTATATTCACTTTACAGAATTTCTGCCGGTGTGCCAGCTTATCGTTGGCCGGTTTGGGGGGCGGTTGAATTCATGAAGACGATCTTTGTCCTGTTCGATTCCCTGAACCGCCTGGCGCTTGGCGCCTACGGCGGAGCGTCGATCGCGACCCCCAATTTTGACCGCTTCGCCAAAAAAGCGGTCACCTTCGACAAGCACTATGTCGGCTCGCTGCCATGCATGCCCGCGCGGCGTGACATGCACACTGGTCGGCTCAATTTCACTCATCGGAACTGGGGGCCGCTGGAGCCGTTTGACGAGAGCTTCGCGCGAATACTGAGCAGGAACGGCGTCTACACGCATCTGATTTCCGACCATCTGCATTACTTTGAAAATGGCGGCTGGGGCTATGCCAACGCGTTTGACAGCTGGGATTTTGTGCGCGGTCAGGAATATGACGCGCTGAAGGTCATGGTTCGTCCGCCGGTCGAACGCTATCGCGCACGCTTCGACGAGAGACACTACCCGCTACACAATCTGCCAGAAAAGGGAGCGATCACCCGAGGCAATGCGGAAAAGACCGCCTTCAAGAGGCTACGCGGCGCAGTCTCCGCAGAGTCTTTGACCGACGAAGCTGATTTCCCGACAGCAAAGTGCTTTGCCAGAGCATTCGAATTCCTCGACACCAATCGTGATGTGGACGACTGGTTCATGCAGCTTGAGTGCTTCGATCCGCACGAGCCATTCATCGCACCAGAGCGGTTCAAGATGGCCTATGACACAGGCTACAACGGCAAGATTCTCAATTGGCCGCTATATGAGAAGAATGCCAATACGCCCGAAGAAGTCGCTGTCATTCGCGGCAACTACGCCGCGCTTGTGGCGATGTGCGATGAATACTTCGGGCGGCTCCTGGACTATTTCGATGAGCACAATCTTTGGGAAGACACAGCGCTGGTCCTGACCACCGATCACGGTTTCCTTTTATCCGAACACGATTGGTGGGCGAAGAACAGGATGCCCTATTACGAAGAGATCAGCCATATCCCGTTGATGTTCTGGTATCCCGGCAACGACGCCGGGGCCGGTGAACGGCGCCAGTCGCTCACCCAGACCACCGATCTGATGCCGACTTTCCTCGATCTGCACGGCTGCAGGGTTCCACGGACGGTGACGGGCAGCTCCATTGTGCCAATGCTAAAGGACGACAAGCGCAATCGTGACAGCCAGATATTCGGAATGTTCGGCGGTCCGGTGGGCGTGACAGATGGCACCTACACCTACTACCGGTATCCCGAAGACCTTTCGGGCCAAAACCTGCACCTTTACACGCTGATGCCCGCTCACATGATCGATCTCTTCGATATCGGCGAACTGCAATCCAGCGAGTTGGCCAGGCCGTTCAATTTCACCAAGGGTGCCCCCACTCTCAGGATAAGGCTTGACCCGAGGAACACGCAGGTGGGTCAGGACAACGACACCTTGGAGGATTGCGAGACCGCGCTTTACGACGTTGAGGCAGACCCTTGGCAAGAGGACCCGCTAGACGACGCGGCCGTGGAAAGGCGCCTGGAGAGTGAGATCGCGCATCACTTCGCGCTGCACGATGCTCCGCCCGAGTTGTTTGCACATTTCGATCTGGCGCAACCGGATGTTGCGTTGGCGGGAGAATGAAACTGAATCCAATCCGAATTCTAATGGGAGAACAATCATGGAATTTTTCGGAACACTGAAAGGTACACTTCTGGCGGGGGCCATTGTGGTGGCTTCAGCCACCACGACGCTTGCGGAATTCCCGGAGCGCAACATTGAGGTCATCCATCCTTGGGGGCCGGGCAATGCTATGGCCATGAGCCAAGTCGTTGCCAAAGCCATGGGCGAAGAACTGGGCACAGACATGCCGGTGATTTCGCTGCCAGGTGCCGCCGGAACCAAGGCACAGACGACCGCCATGGGAAAACCCGCCGATGGCTACACCATCTTCGATGGTTATGTTGCCCCGCTGGTACTGCAGCCCATTCTGGGCAACGCGGACTGGAATTTCAAAGACTTCAAGCCACTCAGCGCTGCCGTTGCGAACGCCTTTGCAATTGCTGGCCAGGTAGACGAGTCCCGTTGGTCCAACTTCGAAGAGATGATGGCCTACTGCAACGAAAACCGCGGTGAACTGCGCTATTCTTCGGGTTCGCGGAACAACCTGCCGCATATGGTCATCGCGAAAGCCCTGCAGTCCTATGACTGTGTGGCTCAAAACGTGCCTTACACACAGGACGGCAACGTCTTCAAGGACCTCAGCTCGAAGGTCTTGGACTTTGCTTTCGTCAACGTTGGCAACTTCAGATCCAACCCCGAAAAGGTAAAGATCCTTCTGGTTCTTTCTGAACTGGAGAGCTCGAAAAAGGCATTTCACGGGGCACCCACCATAGGCGAGCTTGGGGTCGATCTGGGCCTCTCTAACCTCGGTCCGATGGGTTGGACTTGGTGGATCGTCAACCCGGATACCCCGGACGACGTAACCAAAACCCTGCGCGGCGCCATGGAACGTGCAATGGCACGCCAAGACGTTATCGATTCGGTTGAAGCCATCGGATTTGTCCCGCTCTCTTGGGATCACACAATGTACGAGGAAATCGTGGGCGGAGTTGACGCGCAGCTCAATTCGATGGGCAATGCTCTGGCCTGGGAGGAGGAAGAGCTCAAAAAACTCCAATAAGGAAATCTCACGATGGCATCGTCAAGAACGCTGAACCTTACCGCTCTCGGATTTCTTTTCGCTGTCATCGTGATTGTCTTTTGGCAGGTCGAGACAGACTTCAAAGAACAGGGGATCGCCAGCGGCGGTCCCTACGACGACGCATCCCTGTATCCACGAGCCATCGCGATCTTCATTGGTGTTCTCCTGGTTTTCCAACTTGTGATCGAGTCATTTAGAGGCAGAACCACAACACTGACAGAAGTCATCCAAGCATCGGATCTCGGTCGAGCCGGAATGATGCTTGCAGTCTTTGCCGTCTATCTGATGGTCCTGACAACCATCGGATACCATCTAGCGACCGCCCCGATGATCTGCGCCATCATGTGGATTTGCGGGATGCGCAATTTGCCGAAACTGGCCATTTCGTCCGTTGCCATCGCCACGAGTTTTGCTTTCGTTTTCGAGGCATTCCTAAATGTCGTGCTGCCGCTCGGCATCTGGAACATCTTTATCCCCTGGTAGGTGCGCCGTGATTCTCGATTTTCTGTCCGCCGGGCTTGATGTCTTTCTGTCGCCACTTGCCCTCGGTTGCACATTCGTCGGGATCATCGTGGGATTGGTTGTCGGCGCCATGCCCGGTCTTGGACCGCTGATGGGGATCATCTTGCTGCTACCCGTGGCCATCGGATTGCCACCTGTCGCGGCCATGGGTTTCCTGATCGCCATTTTCGTCGGCGGTTCCTGCGGCGGTTCGATCTCCGCAATACTCTTGCGGATCCCGGGCACGCCGCTTGCGGCGGCCACGCTCTATGATGGCTACCCGTTGGCGCAAAAGGGTCGCGCCTCCGATGCCATTGGCATTGCCATCACCAGTTCGGCCATTGGCGGATTGATCGGCGGAGTCGTTCTGGTCTTTTGCGCCCCTATCCTGGCGAGTCTTGCAGCCAACTTCGCGCCGCCAGAATACACGATGCTGGCCATCATGGGGCTTTTTGCAATCGTGGTGATCTCGGGCGGCTCAATCATAAAGGGCCTTTTGGCGGGAAGCTTCGGCCTGCTCATCTCCACCGTCGGAACTGACTCGTTTTCGACAGGCCTTCGCTTTACTTTTGGGTCGCACAACCTATTGAACGGGTTTCATATTGTGGCCGTCGTCGTGGGCCTGTTCGCGATTTCCGAGATGGCCGCCCAGATGATGAAACGAGACCTCTTGAAGATACCCGACGTGAAGGTGGCGAGGCCCGGTTTGCATACCATCTCGCTGACGCTGAGGCATTACGTCAACCTGATCCGATCCTCGGCGATCGGGACCTTTTTTGGAGCCATTCCCGGTGCTGGCGGCGTGATCAGTTCGTTTACCAGCTACGCGGTGGCCAAAGCTGCGGCCAAACCGGGCGAGGAATACGGCGAAGGCGCTGAGGGCGGTGTTGTTGCGACCGAATCCGCGAACAACTCCACTGTCGGCGGCACACTGGTGCCGACCCTGTCCCTTGGCATACCCGGAGACGCATCTTCGGCCATGCTCCTAGGTGCCCTCCTGATCTTGGGCTTTATCCCCGGACCGGCCATGTTCGAAAACAACCCGGACGTCGTCGGCGGCATCTTCATGGTTTATCTGGCGTCAAACGTCTTTCTGCTATTTGCAGGAATCCTGGCCACGCCCATCTTCGTTTATGTCTTGCGCATTCCGAAGGTGTACCTGATCCCGAGCATCTTGCTGCTCTGTTCTATTGGCACCTTTGCGCTTCAAGCGTCGGTCTTCGATCTTCAGGTCATGCTGGCCTTCGGGCTGATCGGAATTCTCTTCCGTGCGGCCGACTATCCGCTGGCGCCTGTTGTCATTGGCATGATCCTCGGCCCGATCCTGGAGGCCAATCTGCGTCGTTCGCTGCTGATCTCGCGCGAGGGGTACTGGATTTTTCTTGACCGCCCGGTCTCGGCGACACTTGTTGCAGTGAATGTGCTGCTTCTGGTGGCGATGGCTTATCTCACCATCAAACGGATTCGCGGCACAACAAAAGGCGATCTGGAAAAAGCGACGTCTCCGGAAGAATAAGGAACCTCGGCCAAGTCTCAAATTGCGGGTGTTCCGTCTTTCTTGGTAGCACTGCCGATATTCACAAGCAACGACCGCCTGCAAGTACAACCGCTGGCGGCAGACACGAACGTTCTGCTCTGTCGCCGCACTGCCCGTTCTGCGGATCAGGCGGCGCATCGCGTCCCGACGGACTTCATGCCAGTCGGCGTCGTCAACACGCCATAAAGGCAGGGCGCCCGGGGTATTGCCATCTGGATGAAAGCGATGGTGCCGATACACTCGGCAATGCACCGGATCACGCTGCCCGACAGTGTGATCGGCGACACGGCTCCAGCGACGGCAACCGGAGAAATGAAGACGGCCTGACCGTTCCGCGCCATCTCCATGACCGGCTCAATTCGCGGCGCATCGACGACGAGTGGCGAGCTGACGTTGATGCTCGCGTGCAACCTCAGTTCCCGCCGAAGTATGTCCGGGTCATTGCCATGAGGGATCTCAACCATGCGAAGTGAATCGGAAACACGCGTCCGTCCGATGGCATGGGTCCTTGCTACCTTATCCGAAAGCGTATGCCACGCGAAAGCGCTCGACAGGTGTCGGGTGTTGACATGTGTTTCGATCGGTTCGACCGGGCCGCCGGAGATGAAGCCGCAGGTCAGTAGCCCCTGATGAACGCGAACCAAATCATCGAAATCCTCCCGCGTGCAAAGGAGCCTTCCTCGGTCCGTGCCCATGACGTTCGGTGCGGACGACGCTCAGCCGAAATGGATCTGGTCGGGCGTCGCCAAGACATGTTTCAACATCCTTGGGAGATCCAAGTGATCCCAGACCGTCAAGCATGCAAAAGTCGTCTTCAGCGCGGCAAATTCGCGGCATGTCGCGCTAAAATGCCTGCAATTCCTCTGACGAATTTCTGGTCCGGGAAGCGGCGGTTGCCTCCATTTATCAGCTCCGGCTTCATGTTTCAGCTTTTGGGGGATGGGGGATGGGAAAGGTCTTCGTCCGGGTCCCCCCGGATCGTGATGCCACCATCGACCACCAACGTTGAGCCGGTGATGAACCCCGAATCCGCATCGGCGAGAAACGCGGCGGCGCGTGCGATTTCATCCGGCCTGCCCCAACGGCCCACGGGCGTTCTTTCGGCAAAGCTGTCCTTGTCGAGAATTCCGGCATCCGCGCGGTCTAGGAGCGTTTGGGTCGCGATGTAGCCAGGCAAGATCGCGTTGACCGTGATGCCATCGCGCGCGGTCTCAAGCGCCAATGCCTCCGTGATGCCGAGGATCGCCTTCTTCGCTGTCACATATGCCAGTCGATAGGGTACGGCGAGCTTGGCGTTGCCGGACGAAATGTTGATGATCCGCCCGAACTGCGCATCGCGCATTGCGGATGTCACCAGCCGCGCCCAGTTGACGGCGCCGCGCACGTGGATGGCAAGCAACTGATCAAAGTGCTCCGGCGGCAGCGCCTCGATCCGTCCGAGCCGCTGCGCCATGATCCCGGCGTTATTCACCAGTACGGAGACCGGTCCAAACTCCGAGACAATCCTGTCGTGGGCGGCACAACAACTTTCGAACTCAGCGACATCGGCAAATGCCGCCAACGCCGAGCCACCCGTCTCTTCGGCAATTGACGCAGCAGCAGCGCAGGCACTCTCCTCGTCCAAGTCAACAATGGCGACCCGGTAACCGTCGGCGGCAAAGCGCTTCGCAATGGCATGTCCGATGCCTGTTGCGGCCCCGGTTACGACCACCACCTTGCCTGTGGAATTCGGCACGCCCTGATCCCAATCCTGCCCCGACGTGATGTCCAAGCGGCTGATTTCCGCTAACATCAAAAGGTGCAATATGTCTAGAGTTCCATTCCGATTGGAGCGCCAATGCTCCAACTTCGCCGGTTCTTGATGCGCAGACCGTTCGTTCTGGCGCGTCAAGGCGGCTGACCTTTATCGCGACGGATGCTGACCGGAGGCCTTGCAAGCGGCATGAGTCTGCCGCCGATCAATCAGCTCAGCGAGGCCATGACATTAGCAAGAGATGACGGCTCGGCAAGCGACGGTCACGCCCGAAGAGGAAGGCATGATCTATCGCCAATCAGCGCGCGCATTGCCGACGCCAATCGCCGTCGCCCGAAACCGAGGGCCGGCTTTGGTGCCACGGAAGGTCTCTCCAACGCACCTACCCTTGTCATCCTGATGTCGACGGTCCGCTCGTCGTCATCGCCAACCAGGCCTGGAGCCTCCAGGGGCGGCCGCCGCAGCAATTCGGACAAAAAAATGGGGCGGTCCGAGACCGCCCCTTTCAAGATCGCTGTACGCGCTGATTCAGCGCATGGCCTGCGCGGCCAGGAGAATTTCCAGCGCCAGAGGCTGCATGGGGCCAAAGTCCGGAACAGTGTCACGGGCACCACCCTGCACGAGTATTTTCGCGGCACCTGTGAGCGTCTCGTTGGTCAGGCCGGACTTCACGTCCTCAATTGCCTCTTCCAACGAAACCCAGTCGCGCATCCGCATTGCGTAGTCGGCCTTTTCGGCATCACCTTCAATGCCGGTCTCGGAATAATATTCCAGAACGTGCTCTACCACTTTATCCGGGTCGGTCGAGTTGATGTACTCGTTCGCGCGGAAAGCCGCTTCAACGAAGGCGGCGGCCGCCTTAGGGTCTTCATCCCAGAACGTCTTCGTGACGATCCAAGGTGCGATGATGTTGGCACCGGCCATCTTGCCGTCACAGACCATAGTGTAGTTGTCCGGATCCTGCGCCAGAACGATGTCGGACGATGCTGCCGTCGTTCCTGCGCCAAGATCACCGCTTTGCAAGGACTGCAGCGTCACCGCGGGTGCCAGAGGAACGACCTCTAGCGCCCCGGGATCTTCCACACCGAGATGCTCGGCACAGGCGTAAAGAACCTGGCTCCAGGTCGAATTGGGAACCGTGCCTACCTTGGTACCGGCGAGCGCCTCTGCCGGTGTCTTTCCTTCAAGCACATCGTTGCGCATGAACAGCTTCAGGTTTTGAGACTCCTTCTGCATCGCGGCCACCGAGATAAGCTGAAACTTCTCCCAGCCCGAAACAGCTGGCGGTCCGCCGGTCCATCCTGCCTGCCACTGATTGGTCGCGCCAGTTGCAAGTGCCGCGCCACCATTTGGGAAATACTCGATGTCCACCTCAATGCCGTTCTCGGCAAAGTAGCCAAGATCATTCGCCAGCCACATCGGGAAGCCTGCCTCGTTCGGCTGGCTGTTCAGGTTGACCTTTGTCTGGGCCATGGCCGTGCCAGCCACAGCAATGACCGCCACGCTTGCAGCGGCCGTTACCAGTGTCTTGATCTTCATTTCTCTTTCTCCTCATTCATTGGGGTTCATATTGAGACGATTTCTTCCCGCACGAGTCCCCAGATCTCGCGCCGGAATTCGATGAACTCGGGATGTTCCGCCGCCAATTCAATGTCGCCGGTCTTCCAGGCGACATCGCGCGGCAGGTCGATGACCCTCTTGATCCGGCCGGGCCGCCTCGTCATCACAACAACCCTGTCACCGAGGTACACGGCCTCTTCGACCGAATGCGTGATGAAGAGCACTGTGTAGTGCATTTCGCGATGCAACCGCTGAACTTCTTCCTGCAGAATGGTCCGCGTCTGCGCGTCTAGCGCGCCGAAGGGTTCGTCCATCAGCAGGATCTCAGGCTGCATGACCAGCGCCCTGGCGATCGCGACCCGCTGCTGCATCCCGCCGGACAGTTCGCTCGGGTAAGACCTTCTGAACTGCTCAAGACCCATGATTTTCAGCTGTTCAGCCAGCCGCGTCTCCTGCTCGGCGGCGGAAACTCCAGTCATCTGAAGACCGAACTTGATGTTCTGTTCAACTGTTTCGGACGGAAAGAGCGCAAACTTCTGGAATACGACACTGCGGGTCGGACCCGGCGGTCCGGCTGGCATTCCGTCAACCAGAACCTCGCCGTGCGTTGGCTCCTCAAGCCCCGCGCCAACCGTCATGAGCGTCGACTTGCCACAACCCGACGGACCGACGACCACAATGAACTCGCCCTTCTTCACCTCAATCGAGCAATCGTCCACGGCATGAACGCCTTCGCCTTCGGGTCCGAACCATTTCGAGATGTTGCACAGCTCGAGCTTTGCCGAAGATTCCGGTGCGGGGTCGGTTATGCCTGACGTCATCTTTCCTGCCGATTGTTCCATGATCAGCTTGCCACCTTGCGCCAAGGAAGTACGAAACGCTCTGACCGCTGGACCAGCGTGTCAATCAGGACGCCAAGGCAGCCGATCGTGATGATGCCCACGAAAATCGTGGCAACCGAGGCGTTCTCCTGTCCTTGGGCAATCATGAAGCCCAGGCCCACTTTGCCCACGACGAGTTCAGCTCCCACGAGCGCCATCCAGCCATTGCTGATCGCGATCCGCAATCCGGTGTAGATGCTGGGCGCGGCCGCCGGAAGAACCACGCGCCAAAGTGTCCTGAACTGGCCTGCACCGAATACCCGCGCCGCGTCGATATAGATTTTCTCAACCTGGGCGACACCCAGCTGGGAATTGATCACGATGGATGGAAAGGCGGCGACGAAAACCACCATCGCCTGCGTTGCCGTCGACGCGCCGAACCAGAGTACGGCAAGCGGGATGTAAGCGAAGGGCGGAATGAAATGAATGAGTTCAAACACCGGATTCACGAAGGTCTTGAACCAGGGGTTCCATGCAAAGAACACGCCCACGGGAATGCCGATGAGCCCGGCGGTAAGGACACCCCACCCCCAACGTTCAAGCGAGGACAGAATATGCCCGGGGAGTCGCAGGCCGCTGAAGGGTTCGGTCAGAATCCACGCGAACTGCTTGATCACTTGTGCGGGTGAAGGAAGGACACGCGGCTCGATCCACTGAAACAGGCTGGTGGCGCAAATCCACAGGATCAAGAGCAGTGACAGCGAAAAGATCCCATAGGCCGTTGCCTTGCCTCGATCCGTCATGACGCCCATGCGCTCCAACCGCTTCTCGATCACTGCTCAGTCCCTCCGCGCGCCAAGGACCGACCAGGGTGCCAGCCAGTTCTGCGTCAGACCGATGAGCCCGGTCATGCCAATGCCAAGAATTCCAATCATGAACATGGCGACAAGCAGAACGTCGGTATCAAGAAGCTGAGACGCGTTCACCGCTACGTAGCCGAGCCCGGCAGTAGCGGCGAGGATCTCTGCCGCGACAAGAGTCGACCAGGCGCTGCCAAGCGCCATTCGCGCTGCGGCAACCAACGTCGGCAAAGCCGTGCGGCACACAACTCTTGTAAGGATTTGGTGATCGTTCGCGCCCAGTGTCTTGGCCGCGTCCAGCAAAAGACGGTCAATGGAATAGACAGCCAGCATCGAGTTCATCAGCCAAGGCACAAGGGCGGCGATGAAAACTACCGAAATTCGAGCGGAATCGCCAATGCCCAGCCACAAGATCGTCAGCGGGATCCAGGCCAGTGGCGGGACCGGCCGGATCAGCTGGAATGTTGGGAAGACGATCCACTTGAGCCTTTTCCACCATGCCATCGCAATGCCCAGAGGGATGCCAACCAGCGCGGCCAGGCCCCAGCCGGTAAGAACGATGTACAGGCTGGCCAATATGTGATTGGGAAGCGTGCTGCCGATATAAGGCCTCTGCCACATGCGCACGAACTTCGCCCAAACATCGTCCGGTGCAGGAAAGTACAGCGTGGGGACCGGCCCTCCCGGTCGAGTCAACCATGCCCAGATGACGATCCAGGCAAGGATGGCGCCAAGACTAGCTGCAACCTGAAGAGTCCGACTTTGACCCATGCCTCCCTCTGCATTCGTCAAGCACGACGCCAGTCACCAGTGTGCTAGGAATTTAGCACTCTCGAAGAGCGCCTGCTGTGACACGGGCTTGGCTTTACGCCATGATTGTATATTTGTCAAAAAAATTAGCACTTGTCAAATCCGAACAGGCCTCCTAGACTTCGGAGGATGCGCCATGAGTAAGCCAATGAACATCGTTCTCGTGCTGGTTGATAGCCTGACCCGCAATTGCCTTCGCGCTTACAATCCCCAAAGCCCTTGCAGCACGCCGAACATTGACCGCTTTGCAGCGCGGGCACAGATCTTCAACCATCACTTCGTCGGAAGCCTCCCTTGCATGCCTGCGCGGCGTGAACTGATTGCCGGCCGAAAGGAATTCATGTGGCGGCCCTGGGGGTCGCTCGAAGTATTTGATCCGCGCCTGCCGTCGGAAGTCAAAAAGGGCGGACATCACACTCACATCGTCACGGATCACTACCACTACTGGGAAGAGGAAGCGAATGGCTACATCCAGAGTTACGACACTATCGAGATGATCCGGGGCTATGAGGTTGATCACTGGCAGCCGATGGACCCGAACGAAGAAAGGCCCGATTGGGTGAAGAAGGTCGAGGAGTACCGCGCGCCAGAACACATCGGTCAGTATTACGCCAATACGAAGGACTGGACGAACGAGGAGGAGTTCTTTTCGGCCCAGACCTTTGGCAGCGCCTGCGACTGGATTGATCGACACGCATCAAAGGGCCCGTTCTTCCTTCACGTGGAGACCTTCGATGTCCACGAACCATTCCACGTCCCTGAACCGTACGAAAGCATGTACGCCGAAGGCGCCACGAAGAACGAGTTCAACATCTGGCCACCCTATCAGGTCTATGCCGATCTGGACGCTTTCATGGATCAGACGAGCGAGGCCGAGCTGAATTTCCTCAAGTCACAGTTCATGGCCAAGGTCACCATGATGGACAATTGGTTCGGAAAACTGCTCGACAAACTGGATGAAATGGCGCTGTGGGAAGACACCATGGTGATCTTCACCACGGACCACGGTCACGACATGGGCGAGCGGCGCGCCTTCGGCAAGCAGCACCCGCACTTCGACAGTCACGCCAATATCCCACTGATGGTCTGGCACCCGGCCAACCCGGCCCCGCGCCGTGTCTCCGGCCTGACCCAGACGGTCGATCTGTTCGCGACAATCATCGAGGCCGCAGGGGTCAAGCTGACTGCGGCCAACCGCCATTCGCGATCGCTTCTGCCAATGGTAACGTCGAATGCGCCATCGCCACGTGATGCCGTGCTCTATGGCACATTCGGCCAGGGAGTATGCGCCACCGATGGCACCTGGACGATCCTGAAGTCACCCGAACCCGAAGAGCCGCTCTATCTCTATTCCACCGCCATTTACCGGCCGTTGATCGTCGACAACCCGGTTGACGGCCGTCTCTCCAAACCTCCGAACAAGCCCGTCGACCAAGGATACTTCGACCCGTCCGTCGATTTGCCCATGTGGAAAATCCCGATCAAGGTTGACCCGCGTTCGGACGAGAATTTCCTGTTCAACCGTTCTGAAGACCCCGACCAGAATGAGAATCTCTGGGAAAGCGATCCCGAACAGCGCGCACGCATGTTGACGCTGGTTCGGGCACTCATGGAAGAAGAAGGCTACCCGCCAGAACAGTTGGCGCGTCTGGGGTTGGAATCCGTCGCGGCCTGAGCGCTCACGCTACAAGCCCCAGACAACGCGAAACCCTGTGTGTGTTGTCGTGCTGTCGGGCGAATTTCCCGTGCGTGCGGCAATCCTGTAGCGATGGCAATAGCTCTTGTGACACAGGAACGAGCCGCCCTTGGCAAGCTTAAATCCCTTCATCCGGGCACGCCGCGTCTTGGCCGCCCTCTTCTGCGATCGGATCACGAAGGGCTCGGCAGTCCACTCCCAGACGTTGCCGACAACATTGTAGAGCCCATAGCCATTGGCGCAATAGCTCTTCGCAGGTGCGGTCTCGGCATAGCCATCAGCGCAGGTGTTCGTCTCGGGAAAGCGTCCCTGCCAGATATTGCAGGGAAAGTGGCCAGTGTCGTCCGGCTCTTCGTTGCCCCAGGGAAACCGGACATCTCCCAGCCCGCCCCGTGCTGCGTGCTCCCACTCGGCCTCGGTCGGAAGGCGCCCGCCGACCCACGTCGCATAGGCCCGCGCATCGTTCCAGGAGACATGGACCACCGGATGATCGGGCCTGTCTCCTGCAAGATCCCTGCCTGGCCCGTGAACATGCCGCCAGTCAGCCCCGTCTACGCGCCTCCACCACGTCACGTCGCGCACCGCTTGCGTGGGTCCGACATTCTCGGGCACCTGTGCCCAGAAAACGAACGACCAGCCAAATCGCTCTGCTTCGGTGACATAGCCGGTTTCCTCCACGAACGCCGCGAACTGCGCATTCGTCACTGCGGTTTCGCCAATGCGAAACGGCGCCAGGCGCTTGGTACGCAGAGGACCTTCGGCGTCATCCGAAATGACAGGATCGCTCGTTCCGACCAACGCCTCACCGCCCGGAATCTCGACGACCGCCGACGGCGTTGCGGCGATCGTGCGCTGGATGGGTCCTGCAGTCGCGACTCCGGGCCGAATGGATGGGGGGCAGCATCCCGATTGGGCTGGCATCGTCTCAGGAATCCAGCAAGGCACGCGCCAAGGCGTGATCGACGCAGAGATGTGTCACCAGGCCGGCTTTCAATGCTGCGCGAGTCGCATCGCCACGGTCGACCCCGCACACCACCAGAAGCCGCTTCCGCGCCGACCTCAGGTCGTCGAGCGAGGCGGCAATCAGCCTGTCGTGCGGGGGCATTGCGATCTCCCGTCCGTCGGCCGCAATGTACCGACAACAAATGATGCCGACCGCGCCAGCCGCCTTTGCGGCCTGCAATTCCTCCGCGGTTGCGATCCCCGCCGCCGCCAGATGAGTGTCCGAGGCGACATTGCCGATCGAAGACAAGGTCAGATCCAATGCCTGAAGCCGCCGGAGTTGCGCCTCGATGGCGGGCTCGCCCCGAAACGTCTCGGCAAGTGCAGCAGTCGAGATCAGACCTGGCGCGTGCAACGTGTAGCAGGCGGCCGCTTCCAGCCTCCCGGCAATCTGGATCGCGCAATTCTCCGAGGCTGGAACCCGCTCTGAAATCATCGACCCGATGAGCTGGCAGACTTCAACGTCGGCGACTGGACTACGCGGCATCGCGTTGGCAACTGCCATGATTGTCTCGCCCCAGGCCACGCCGAAGGTATCGCCCGTTTCGACCACATCGAGGATTGCCGCCGCCGCCACTCGCGCAAGCTGCCGGAAACACTCGTCGCGCGATGCGCTTTCGTCAAGGGCGGACGTCTGCGAGACATAAGCGTCCTCGACGCCAAACTTCTCCCGCAGGTCCCGTGCGAGACTGGATCCTGTCAGGACCCTTCCATCCACGCGGATATCGACGATCCCAAGTTCCCGGCTTTCGCGCAGCATGTTCACAATGGTTGCGCGGCTTACCTTCATCCGCTTGGCGATTTCGCCCTGCGTCATCCCCTCGCCGTAGTACAACAGCGCCACATTTGACAGTTGCGCTTCCTTGTCGCCTGTCACGCGAGAGGGGGATGCGGGCTTGTTCATGCTGTCAGGCGCTTACCGTCTTGTGCCCGTGCTGACCATAGTTCTGCCGAAACCAGGCATAGCATCGGTCGACTTCTTCCTGGCTCAATTCCTCCACCGGCCCGCGCAGCATTGCCAGATGCGTCGTCATTGCTGCTTCTTCGATGTACGTCGCGACCGAAGTCGCCTCGGTCGCCGACGCTCCCATCGTGAAGACCCCGTGCGCCTTCACCAGGGCAGCCATTCCGCCATCGGCCGCCTCAAGAATGGCCTCGCCCGTGTCCACCTCTCCCGGCGTCGCATAGCGCGAACACGGCACGTCGCGGCCCAGGATATGGGTGATCGGCGTGAGAACGGCCGGGATCCGCTCGCCTCGCGCAGCAAAGCTCGATGCATATGGCGAATGCGTATGACAGACGCCGCCCACATCCGCGCGGTGCCTGTAGAGATAAAGGTGAACGCCCGTGTCCACCGAGGGCTTCATCTTCCCATCGATGACGTTGCCGTCGAGATCGACGACAACCATAGTATCCGGCGTCAGCGCGGAAAATTTCACGCCTGACGGCTTGATCACCACGAGCCCGCTGTCCGGATCACGCCCCGAGACATTGCCTCCGGATCCCACGACCAGCCCGCTCCTTGGCAACTCGTGGTTCTGCTCGCAAACTTCTTCCTTGAGGGCCGTCAGCATCACGCCACCTTCGAATTTTCCGCCGGGATTCCGCCGGGATAGATCACGATTTTGAGCGACTCTTCCGCCGCGACCAGCATCCGAAATGCCTCGGCAGAGTCCCTAATGTCATACCGATGCGAAATTGCCCGATCCGCCATGATCCGTCCGGCTTCGAGCAGACGGATATAGCTGTAGGTGTCGGTATGGTCCGAGGAATAGCGCGAAGTGACGGTGATCTGATCGAAATAGGCGCGATTTCCGTCTCGCACCCAGTCGGTCTCCGGCGGCAGCGGTGCGCCCAAGTGCAGACACCCGCCCACTTCAACAAGTGACAGCGCCTGTTCCCACGCGGAGCGATACGGCGCGATCACGATTACCGTGTCGGCCAGCCGCCCGCGGTTGAGAGTCCGCATCATCTCGACTGCATCCTCTGTCTTGGGATTGATCGTGTGGGTCGCACCAAACTCCCGCGCCCGCGCCAATCGCCAATCCGAGAGATCCAGCGCAACGACCTTGCCCGCCCCGAACAGGGGCGCCAGATGAACAAAGCCCTGCCCCATGAATCCGGCACCCACGACCGCCACCGTGTCGCCCGGCTGGATGTGACAAACCTTCAGCCCGGACAACACACAGGACCAGGGTTCGATTGTGACGGCAGCCTCGGTCGAAATGCTGTCAGGCACGACATGCGCATCCATGGCCAGATGCTGCGCCGTGACGCGGTAGTAGTCGCAGACCCCACCAGGATCGAGCTTCATTTGGCGGTAGAACGGATCGCGCGTGGGATGCCCACGGCGCGAAAGATGAGAGTTGGTTCGACCCACGTGGTGATTGACGAATACCCGGTCGCCGATCTTGAATTCAGTCACGCCTGCACCCAGCGCGACCACTTCGCCGACGGGTTCGTGCCCCAGCACCTTCGGTTCCGACTTGTACCAGGTCATCGTCTCACCGCCGCAAAGGCCGCAGGCCAGCGTCTTGAGAAGCATCTCGCCTGGCCCGATTTCAGGCACCGGACGCTCTTCGATGCGAATGTCGTCCAGAGCGTGATAGACCGCTGCCGTCATCACGTTTTTCATCCGCCATGCTCCTCCAGCGATCCTAGCTTCGCACGCACTGCTCGCGTGGCATCGGACAGGACCTGATAGCGCGCAAAGGCGCGGTCATAGGGCGGGCCATTGGACGGGTCGGGTCGATATGTCACGTGTTCCTCGGCCCGCTTGGCCAGCATCACCGGATCGCCAAAACCTGCCGCGCTTGCTCCGATGCATGCCGCGCCCCAGAGACCCTGGTCCGATGCGTCGCTGACGATTACGGTCTGCTGCACGATATCGGCAATGATCTGGCACCAGATCGCGTTCCTCGATCCTCCTCCGGAGAGCTGCACCGGCTCAGTCGGCAGGCCGCCCTGCGACACAAAGCAATGACGCAGGCTGAATGCGGCTCCCTCCATCACGGCTCGTCCCATCTCTGCTTTCGAGGTCGCCGCCGATAGCCCGTGAAATCCCGCTCGGATGTCCGCCGCGACAAAGGGCGCGCGCTCACCGCTGAGATACGGCAGGAAGGTCACTCCGTTCGCCCCGGGCGGCACGTCCGCCACAAGCGCGTTCAGCTTCTCGGCGATCTCTCCCGCGCTTTGGCCGCCCAGCGTCCGGGGATGCAGCCGGGTGAACCAGTCAAACGCGGATGCCCCGCTCGTCGGCGCCAGTACCTTTATCGCAATCTCCGCCGTCGGGTGCAGCACGGCCGCGCCGATGGGCTCGTCTTCCGGATCCAGGCTGTCGGAGAGAATGTTCACCACGGCGGTCGTGCCCATGATCATCATCGTCTGCCCGGGCCGATCCATGCCCATGCCGACGATCATTGCCGAAAGATCAAGCGTCCCTACCGAAACCGAAACCCCCTCAGGCAATCCGGTCGCCCTCGCCGCGTCGGCCGTCAAACCGCCAAGCCGTGTGTCGGCACTCCGCGGCTGAATCAACTTATCCGCCAATTCGCAACAGTCCAGAGCTTCAAGCTGCGCCTCTCCATAAGACCTGGTGGCAAAGTCCAAAAAGGGAATCGATGCGTTAGACCAGTCGGTTGCCCATTCTCCCGTCAGGCGGTGCCCAACCCAGTCCGCACAGGTCATCACGCGGGCCACACGCCCGGCAGAATCGTCATCCCTTGCCCGCAACCAGCGCCAAAGCATCCCTGAGGTCCCGGCCCAAAGCGCCGTGCGACACCCTCGCCCTATGGCGGCGGTGGCGCCACCGTCTGCCAATGCGCCGAGATCCGCAGCTGCCCGAGTGTCGTTCCAGAGCATTGCAGGCACCACCGGCTCTCCTTGGGCATCGACCGCCCAGAATCCATCGCCCTGCGCGGCAATCCCGAGCGATACCACGCTGGCCACGTCGATTTTCTCGCTCAGCTTTGCCAGTGCGCGCATCACGCAGGCGCGTACGCTCGCCATGTCCTGCTCGCTCTCGCCACCGGAACCCTGATTCACTTCGCTCGGGACCGCTGCTTCTGCGACACAGACACCTTCAGGCGCATAGGCCGCAGCCTTGACCGTCGTCGTCCCGACATCCAGACCGATCCAAAGCGCGCTCATCCCGGTGCCTCCAGGATTCGGGGTGGCCGATCGATCGAAAGCGCGGGCAACGGTCCATTCCATGCCTCAACGTACACCAGTGCCGTGTGCGCAATGTTGCCCTGGCTGAGCTGCGAGCACCCCTTGTCAATGGTCAGGACATTCGGATTGCCATGTACCTCCAACAACTCGTCGCCGACGATCTGAGGATCGAACCAGGCTCCCGTGGCGAGCGCGACGCAGTCCGGCCGAATGTCCTCGCTCAGCCGCAGGCCGGCCAAGCAAGCCCCGCGAGCATTGGACAGGCGCACGACATCACTCTCGGCCAGACCCCGTGCGGACGCCGTCGCCGGATGCATGAGCACCGGTTCTCGCCCCTTGATCTTGTCGTTCAGCGCCTCGCTCCCCAGGTCGTTTTGCGCATGCAGTCGGGTGTCCGGCTGACCAGAGATCAAGTGCAAAGCGCCATCCGGTGCATCCAGCAGGGATTCGACCGGTGGCAACCACGTTGGATGGCCCGGACAATCCTCCAATCCGAACCCGGCGATCGTTTCGTTGTATAGCGTGATCCGTCCGCTCTCCGTCGCCAAAGGCGCGCGCTCCGGATCATCAACGAAGTCACGCATCAGGCGTCGATGTTCTTCGGCGTCGGGCACGGCAAACATGCCCTCGTCTCGAAATCGATCAAAGTCCGGCAATCCGAAACCATGTTTTGCGGCAACTTCAGCGGCACACTCCCACAACCGGCGCAGCCAGGCGTCCGCGTCCCGCCCCTCCGTGAATTGATCCTCGAGGCCCAGATGTTGCGCGATCCGGCGGAAAATCTCGTAATCGTGCTGCGCTTCCCCCACCGGAGACAAGAGTTGGGACATGTAGATGAGGCGCGGGTCACGGCGGTTCATCATTATGTCGGTGCGTTCCAGCGGCGTCGTCGCGGGCAGCACGATGTCGGCTCGACGTGCTGACGCAGTCCAGGTGTGCTCGTGAACGATGATGGTGTCCGGGCGAGCCCAGGCCGCTTCCAAGCCGCGCAAGTCCTGATGGTGATGAAACGGGTTGCCGCCAACCCAATAGACCAACCGGATATCCGGATAGGTTCGGATCTCTCCGTTATAGCGATAGTCCCCTCCCGCATGCATCAACATGTCGGCAAATCGAGCAACGGGGATAAAGTCCTGGACCGGATTTTGCCCTTGGGGCACGGAGGGCCATGGGATGAGCCGTGTGGGACGTCCCACTGGCGACGTCGATCCGTAGCCAAATGAGAATCCCGTACCCGGCTGTCCAATCTGGCCCAGAACCGACGCCAGCGCGAGGGCTGCCCAGATCGGTTGCTCTCCATGATCCGCCCTCTGGAGTCCCCATGCCACTGTGATCATGCTGCGCTTGCCGGCCAGTTCATGAGCCAGGGTCCGGATCTTGTCGGCGGAGACATCGCATGTCGGGGCGGCCCAATCGGCCGACTTCGCCACTGCATCGGTCTGGCCAGTCAGATACGCTCGAAACTGCGGCCAACCACTCGCGCACCGATCGAGAAACGCGCGATTTTCGCGACCGGAGGCGACGATTTCATAGGTCAGTGCCAGCATCAGCGCAGTGTCGGTTCCCGGACGGATCGACACCCACTCGGCGCTCGCCAGATCGCTCCTTTGCGGCGAGACCGAAACGAGCCGTGTTCCCCGTGCCGACAACCGTTCAAGCCAATCGGGGATCTCATGATAGCTCGATCCCGACGCCGTGATCTGCGCCGTGCGGCCGGATATCCCGCCGAAGGCAAGCAAAAGTTCGCAATGCTCCGCAACTTCCTCGATGCTGGTCACGTTGTCCTGCAACTGCCTCTGGCTCATGCCCAGAACATATGGAAACAAGACCTCCGCCGCCGCGTGCGAATAGGTCTCTCGCGACCCGACATATCCCCCGAAGCAATTGAGAAACCGTCGAAGCTGGCTTTGTGCATGGTGAAATCGTCCCGCGCTAGACCAACCATAGGAGCCAGCAAAAATCGCGCCGTTCCCATGCGCGGTCCGCACCTGTGTCAACTCTTCCGCGACACGCCGCACCGCTTCATTCCAGGTAACGCGGACGAAGTCATCCGATGACCGTGCCGAACCTCGGTCGCCTTCAAGCCAGCCTTTCCGGATGACAGGTGATAGAACTCGGCCCAATTTGTTCGTCGCCGCCGAGAGCCACCCACGCCCAATACGCGACGGGGCTGGATCGTCGGCGAGCGGAAGAAGGCCCGTGTTTTCGTCAAATGCGTAGGCGCCCCAATGGGCGGCGGTATAGCGCATTGCGCCTCCCCTTTGCGCCAAAGCTCTTGTCTTTTGCATATGACTGATATAGTGACATTTGTAAACCACCGGGGGTGCATTATGCGCAATGAAAGGTCCACGGAGGAGATTGCGCTCGGCATCAGGCGCAGGGTCTTCGAGCACTCAATTCGAAACAACGGCGGATATCTGAGCCAAGCCTGTTCGGCTGCCGAACAGTTGGCCTGGCTCTACAACGAGGAGCTAGACCTCGGGGCGCCCACGCTGCCGATGATTCCCAGACCCTTCGCCGGAGTCCCCGCCCTTGGCAATGACGCCTATCGCACGGGTGCTGGATACAACGGGCCTGCGCGACCGGAATTCGACAGGTTGTTCATTGCTCCGGCACACTACGCACTCGTCGCCTATGCCACGCTGATAGAAGTCGGCCGCATGGCACCCGAGGGCCTCCAGATGTTCAACAAGGACGGATCGTCCGTTGAAATGATCGGGGCGGAACACAGCCCCGGCATGGAAGTGCACAATGGCACGCTCGGAATCGGCCTGTCCACGGCGGCGGGTCTTGCCTGGGGCCGCAAGCGCCGAGGCGAGCCCGGACGAACATGGGTCTTCATGTCCGACGGCGAGGTTCAGGAGGGCCAGACCTGGGAAGCCATCGCCGCCGCGTCCCACCACCGCATCGACAACCTCTACGCCATCATGGACGTCAACAGACAGCAATGCGACGGTGCCATGGCGAGCGTCATGGATGTCGGCGACATAAGTGCCAAGATCGAGCAGTTCGGCGGCGTGGCCGTCTCGGTCGATGCCCACAAACTCGATCAGATCCGCGAAGCCGTGAAGACCCCCCACCGTGGCAAACCGCTGATTATCATCGCGAACTCGTCACCGTTTCGCGGAATGCCCAGTCTCCAGCTGCGATTTCCCGGCCTGCACTACGTCCGTTTCAAGTCCGAGGAGGAGCGATCCCGCATGAACAAGGAGATCGCCCGATCGCTTCGTGTTGACCCTGTTGCCTACGAAGGAATGCACTGATGGTCGAACTGGTCAGCCGCCCCTATGCACGGGCCTTCGAAGCATACGCAACGCAATACCCGAACGAGATCCTCTGCCTTTCTGCGGATCTGACGTCTTCCTGCGAAATCGACGGGTTCCGCGACCGTCATCCGGAACAGTTCCTCTCGCTTGGCATGGCCGAGCAAAACATGATGAGCTTCGCAGGCGGTCTCGGTCTCGCCGGATATCGCCCATTCGTCCACACCTTTGGCGTCTTCATGTACAGACGCCCCTATGATCAGCTTATGGCGTCGATTGCCTATCCCCGGCGCAAGGTCAGGCTCATGGGCTTTCTTCCCGGCGTGACGACCCCGGGCGGCATGACGCATCAGTCGATTGAAGACATCAGCGTCATGCGCTCGATTCCGAACATGACGATTCTGGAATGTGGCGACGCTACGGAAGTTGAATCCATCTGTGAGGCCGCGGACAGCATTGACGGTCCCGTCTGGTGCCGTGTCCTGCGCGGCTCGGTGCCTCGCCTGTTCGACACGCCGATCAAGGTGGGCGAGATTCGCGTGCTGTCCGAGGGCGCCGACGTTCTCGTCGTCACATCCGGCATCTGCACGGAAGAGGCATTGCGAGCTCGTGCAGCCTTCGCCAAGGCTGGCCTCTCGATCCGGCACCTTCACCTGCACACCATCAAGCCTTTCGACGCCGTGACTCTCCTGGATCACGTCCACAGCGTGACGCACGGCGTCGTCACGCTCGAAAACCATGTGACCGAAGGCGGCATCGGCTCACTTGCAGCAGAGGTGATGGCTGAGGCCGGCGTGGGCAAGCGGCTGATGCGCCTGGGCCTGAGAGACACCTACGCTCACGGCGGATCACGCCCCTATCTCATGAGGTACTATGGCCTCGACGCGCTGGCCCTCGTCAAAGGCATAGAGAGTCTGCTGGGCGAAGAATTCGACATCACCGAAGACGACCTCGACACGGCTCGCGTGGAAGATATTCACTCGCTCGTCAAGGCAGAGGCGCTTTGAGGAATGCGGGCGTCGATCCTCGGCCGGATCCCGCATCGCTCAAGCCATGCCTCAGTGCAAGACCGCGTCTGCGGGCGCGGTTCGATTCGACCTTGCAATCCGGTCGCCGATGATCAGGCCCTCCGGACCCGCACTCACCTTTGCGGTCTGCCCGTCACCTATGTCCCCGGCAAGCAGCATCTCGGCCAATTCGTTCTGGAGCGCGTTTTGGATGACGCGCTTCAAGGGCCGAGCTCCGTAGACCGGATCGTAGCCTTCGTCTGCGAGCCATTTCAGGGCCGTCTCTTCAAGGTCAACCTTGACGTTCTGCCTGGCAAGCCGCTTTCGCAGCAGGCCGAGCTGGATTTCGACGATCCCGTCCATGTCCTCCCGCGTCAGCCGGTCGAAGACGATCATGTCGTCAAGCCGATTCAGGAACTCGGGCCGGAAGTGGTTGCGTACGGCCTCCATCAAATCCCGTCGCGCCTGGCTGGCATCAGCACCGTCAGGCAACTGGCTCAACGCCTGCGATCCGAGGTTTGACGTCAGGATGACGAGCGTCTGCTTGAAATCCACCTTGTTGCCCTGCCCGTCCGTCAGGATGCCGTCGTCAAGCACCTGCAACAGCACGTTGAACACTTCGGGGTGCGCCTTTTCGATCTCGTCGAACAGGATCACCTGATAGGGCCGCCGCCGAACCGCTTCGGTCAGCACGCCTCCCTCGTCATAGCCCACGTATCCCGGAGGGGCGCCGATCAGCCTTGCCACCGAGTGCTTCTCCATGAACTCGCTCATGTCGATCCGTACCATCGCGCGATCATCATCGAACAGGAATTCGGCCAGCGCCTTGGTCAACTCAGTCTTACCAACGCCCGTAGGTCCCAGAAAGAGAAACGATCCAAGCGGCCGGTTCTCGTCCTGCAACCCGGCACGCGCCCGACGCACGGCATTCGACACCGCGCCGATGGCAGACGCTTGGCCGATCACGCGTCTCCCAAGCTCCTCCTCCATGCGGAGCAGCTTCTCGCGCTCGCCTTCGAGCATTTTCGAGGTGGGAATGCCGGTCCAGCGCTCGACGACCTCGGCAATGAGTTCCGGCCCGACCGCCTCTTCGACCATCACGTGATCGTCATCCGCCTCGGCATCGGCAATCTGCTTTTCGAGGCCCGGAATGATACCGTAGGACAATTCTCCCGCGCGCTGCAGGTTGCCGTCCCGCTTTGCCTGGTCAAGCTCGGCCCTGGCGCGGTCCAGTCGCTCCTTCACGATGCGTGCGCTCTCAAGCTTGTCGCGCTCGGCCTGCCACGCCGTCGTCATCGATGCGGACGTCTGTTGAAGTTCGGCAAGCTCGCGCTCGAGCTTCTCGAGCCGATCCTTTGACGCCTGGTCGCCTTCCTTCTTCAGCGCCTCCGCCTCGATCTGCAACTGAAGGATCTGACGGTCGATCGCGTCAAGCTCCTCGGGCTTCGAATCCACTTCCATGCGAAGCCGTGATGCCGCCTCGTCCACAAGGTCGATTGCCTTGTCCGGCAGGAAACGATCGGTGATGTAGCGATGGCTGAGCGTCGCGGCGGCGACGAGTGCGCCGTCGCTGATCCGGATCCCGTGGTGAAGTTCATACTTCTCCTTGATGCCCCGGAGGATTGACACCGTGTCCTCCACCGTCGGCTCGTCAACCATCAAGGGCTGAAACCGCCGGGCGAGCGCCGCATCCTTCTCGACGTATTTTCGATACTCGTCGAGCGTCGTGGCACCCACGCAGTGCAGCTCTCCCCTGGCAAGGGCCGGCTTCAAGAGGTTCGAAGCGTCCATCGCGCCGTCCGTCTTGCCTGCGCCGACCAGCGTGTGCATCTCGTCAATGAACAGGATCACCTCGCCGGCAGCAGCGGTCACCTCGTTCAGCACACCCTTCAGGCGCTCCTCGAACTCACCGCGATACTTGGCTCCGGCAATGAGCGCGCCCATGTCCAGCGCAAGAAGTCTCTTGTTGTGCAGGCTTTCGGGCACGTCACCGTTGACGATCCTGAGCGCGAGACCTTCCGCAATCGCGGTCTTGCCAACGCCGGGATCGCCGATCAGCAACGGATTGTTCTTGGTCCGGCGCGACAGCACCTGCATCGTCCGCCGGATTTCCTCGTCGCGCCCGATGATGGGGTCGATCTTCCCCTCGGCGGCGGCCTCCGTCAGGTCCCGCGCGTACTTCTTCAGCGCATCATAGCCGTCCTCGGCCGAAGCGGTATCGGCGGTTCGACCCTTCCGCAGGTCGTTGATCGCCGAATTCAGCGCCTGGGCGCTGACGTTCCCGGCCTCCAGTGCCTCCTTCGCCTTTGAGCGCACGACTGCAAGTGCGGTCAGGACACGTTCCACCGGCACGTAGCTGTCGCCGGCCTTCCTGGCGATCTTCTGCGCCTCGTCAAGCACCTTGATGGTCTGCTGGTCCGCGTAGACCTGCGCGGCATCGCCCGAGACCTGCGGATTGCCGGCAAGGGCGTGGTCGACAGCTTCAACGACTCGTTCAGGTGCGCCACCGGCCGCGCGGATCAGGTTCGAGGCCAGTCCCTCTTCATCGTCCATCAGTGCTTTCAGGAGGTGTTCCGGCGCCAGCCGCTGGTGATCTTCCCGGGTTGCTATGGTCTGCGCAGCCTCCAAAAAGCCGCGCGCCCGCTCGGTGAACTTTTGCAAGTCCATTGGTCTTCTCCTTTGCAAGCGCCCCTTTGTCAGCACCCTTTACAAGGCATGCATCCACGGGCCTCGCACCGTATATGGGCAGCGGCCTGCAAAGGCGCAAGGGGACCGGCAAAGACGTCGGCTCGCAGCAAGACCGCGCCGTGAATCCAGTCCGCGACGGCGTGCCTGTTTCCCGCCCATCCAGCGCTCGTTTCGGCACGATGCGCAGTTGCGCCGTTCGTACTGGCTCGTGCCAAGAGCGGTGAATGCCCATTTAGCCGTTGCACAGGAAGCGAATTTCCGTCCTACTTCGACTTAGTAGAGCAAGGAGATCCTGCCGCACGTGCCAGACGCAAGCACGCCCGTCATCGAAGTCAGCGACTTGCACAAGAGCTTCGGCACGCTTGAAGTCCTGCGTGGCGTCTCGATGGCTGCGCCCAAGGGCCATGTCGTTTCGCTGATCGGCTCTTCGGGATCAGGCAAGTCCACGCTGCTTCGCTGCATCAATCTCCTGGAGGACTGCCAGCAAGGCAGGATCATCTTTGAAGGCGAACCAATCTCCTGGCGCGGCGAAGGCGCAAACCGCAGTCCGGCAGACCGGGTTCAGGTCACGCGCATCCGCACGAACCTGTCAATGGTCTTCCAGCAGTTCAATCTTTGGGCTCATCTCACAATCCTCCAGAACGTCATGAAGGCACCCGTAGCCGTGCTCAAACGGAATCGTGCTGACGTGGAAGATGCGGCACGGCGCTATCTTGAGCGGGTCGGAATCGGCGACAAGTGCGACGCCTACCCGGCCCAACTTTCGGGCGGACAGCAACAAAGGGCCGCGATTGCACGCGCACTCTGCATGGAGCCTCGAGCGCTTCTTTTTGACGAACCGACATCGGCGCTCGATCCTGAACTTGAGCAGGAAGTCGTGAAGGTCATCAAGTCGCTCGCCGAGGAGGGTCGGACCATGCTGCTTGTCACTCACGACATGACGATGGCGCGAGACGTATCCGACCACGTCCTGTTCCTGCATGAAGGCCGCATCGAGGAGGAAGGGTCGCCTGATGCCCTTTTCGACGCGCCGAGGACCGAACGGCTGCGCCAGTTCCTGAGTCACGTCCGGGCAGCCTGACAACGACACGGCAAGGAAACCAACATTGCAAAGGGAGACTCCAAATGAAGAAACTCATCCTGACCATAGCGGCGCTCGCACTCGGTGCGGGACTTGCTCATGCCGGCAGCCATTCCGTCATACGCATGGGCACCGAGGGCGCCTACCCTCCATGGAACTTTCTCAACGACGCCGGTGAAGTGGACGGCTTCGAGCGCGAACTCGGCGATGAACTCTGCAGGCGCGCGGAACTCACCTGCGAATGGGTGACCAACGACTGGGATTCGATCATCCCCAACCTCGTCTCGGGGAACTACGACACGATCATCGCCGGCATGTCGATCACCGACGAACGTGACCAGGTCATCGACTTCACTCAGAACTACAGCCAGCCGGATCCGTCTGCGTATCTCGCAATGTCCGACGACATCGACGTGGCAAGTGCCGTTCTCGCAGCGCAGACCAACACGATCCAGGCCGCCTTCATCGCCGAGATGGGGTGGACATTGGTGGAGTTCGCCACGCCCGAAGAGACCATCGCAGCCGTCAGGAACGGCGAGGCAGATGCGGTCCTGGCCGACAAGTCCTACCTCACGCCGATCGAGGCGGAGGACGCAGACCTCGTCTTCCTGGCAAGAAGCGAGCTCATCGGCGGCGGCGTTGGCATGGGCATCCGGGAAAGCGACACCGAACTCAAGGAGAAGTTCAACAAGGCGATCCAGTCCATGAAGGACGATGGCTCGCTGAATGCGCTGATCGTGAAATGGGAAATCGGCGAACCGTTCTGATCCGCAAGCCTTGCTGCACGCCCCGCCAAGAATCTGCCGGGGCGTGCAAGCGTGATCCGGCTGGACGCACCGGGCCGGAACGGGCTCGGGTGCGATAGCGGGAGACGGGTCGATTTTCGGGTTTTGCGCCGATCCGACGACGCTCGACACCGCAAGGTGGATGGCATGCTACCTGACGACGGGCAAGCATTTCGGGTTCTACTGGTCCTTCGTCACCGTCCTCGTTCTCCTGGCAGTCACCGCTCCCACCGCCTTGCTCTTCGGCTTCGGCGGCGCTTCGGCGGCCCGGAGCCAGTTCCTGCCGCTTCGCTGGTTCGGCACGACATACATCTCCATCGTGCGCGGTGTTCCGGACATCGCGTTCTTTCTCTTCTTCGTCATCGCGCTTGACCAGGGCTTCGAGTTCCTGCGTCACCAGTATCTGTGCCCGGACTGGACCGACAGGATCTGGCAGGGCAACGATTTCGTCGTCTGCAGCGCGGCCAAGCTGCCGCTGGGCAACGCGCCGCAAAGGGTTCACGAAGTCTACGGTTTCTTTCTCGCCGTCCTGACTTTCGCGATCGTCTTTGGCGCCTTCGCCGCGAACGTGCTCCACGGCGCGATGCAGGCGGTGCCGCGCGGCCAGATCGAGACGGCGGAAGCCTACGGCATGACGCGCCGCCAGGCCTTTTGGCACGTGCTCGTCCCGCAAATGTGGATCTACGCGTTGCCCGGCCTGTCCAATCTCTGGATGCTCCTGATCAAGGCGACGCCGCTGCTTTTCCTGCTGGGCGTTGAAGACATCGTCTATTGGGCGCGCGAGCTGGGCGGCACGAAACAGGCGCGCTTCTCCGACTACCCGCATGGCGACTGGCGGCTCTGGTACTTCCTTGCGCTGCTCGTGTTTTACCTTGCCTTCACCAGGCTTAGCGAAGTCGTCCTGTCGCGACTCACGCGCCGGCTCAGCCGCGGACAGGCCACGATCGGGGCAACGGCATGAGCTGCTTGCAAACCGTCCAGGACTACGGCCTGCGCGCGATCGGCATCGGCGAGCGCCTCCTGCCGCGCGAAGGCTTCGATCTGTGCCAGCAATTCACCCTGATCGGTTCGGGGCTCATCTGGAACGTCTACTTCGGCCTTCTCGCATTGCTTGTCGGCTTTTTCATCGCCAACGCGGTCGCGCTGTGCAAGGCATCTTCCAATCCCTTGATCAGGAAGCCTGCCGAGTGGTTCATCCTCGTCTTTCGCGGCTCGCCGCTCTTCATCCAGTTCTTCCTGGCCTATTTCGTCTTCCTGCGCATCAAGCAGGCGGGCTACATGCCCTGGCTCACGTCCGCGCAGGCGGGCGCCCTGATCGTTCTCGTACTGAACACCGCCGCCTACTCTGGGGAGATCTTCTTTGGCGCTTTGCGCACGGTGCCTCGCGGCGAGGTCGAGGCGGCGGATGCCTACGGCTTCACCGGGTGGAAGAGGTTTGTTTCCATCATCTGGCCGACGACCATGAGGCTCGCATGGCCAGCCTACACCAACGAGGCCATTTTCCTCTTCCACGCTACGACTCTGGTCTTCTTTTCCGGCTTCCCGACCTGGAGACAGCAGGGCGACGCCCTCTACTACGCGAACTATTTTGCAGACAAGACGTTCAACCCGTTCATTCCCTACCCGATCGTCGCCTTCTACTTCATCCTGTTGACCCTGGCGCTGATCGGATCATTCGGCCTTGTCAACAGGCGGCTCAATCGCCACCTGCCGCAAGAGCGGCGCACAAGGTTGAAAATCCGCCCCAACATCATCCGGTAACGCAAACGGCGCCTCGGCGAGCCCGGTCCCGGCACAGCCCGGTCTGTTTTCAGTCCGATGCACGCAGAAAGGGACTGCGTGCAGTTGGCGCAGGCGATGCTTGCCCTCGGCGCAGGAAGCATCTAGGCGGCACCCATGATCCAGTCTGATGATCGCCAGATTGTCGCGCTTGACGTTCCGAACGCACTCGCGGGCCTTGATCTCGCGGCGCGTCTTGGCGACAGCGTGTCCTTCTACAAGATCGGGCTTGGAATGCTTACAGGCGGCGGTTTCGCGCTGGCAAGCGAGCTCAAGCAGGATCATGGCAAGCGCATCTTCCTGGACATGAAGCTCTTCGACATAGGCGCTACGATCGAGGCTGCCACGCGCGGCCTTGCCCGATCCGAAATCGATTTCCTGACCGTCCATGGAGATCCGCACGTGGTACGCGCCGCCTGCGAAGGCGCGGCTGACTCCCCAATGAATGTCCTGGCGGTCACGTTCCTCACATCGCTCGACCGAAGCGATCTTGATGCAGCCCAGACGAAGCCGGGAGAGATTGCCGATCTCGTGGCCGAACGGGCCGCACGGGCATTCGAGGCAGGAGCCGACGGCGTCATTGCCTCGCCGCTTGAAGTCCGAGCAATCCGCGCGTTGCCTGAATCCAGGGGCAAGCTGATCGTCACGCCCGGCGTGCGGCCGAGCGGTACGGATCCCGGTGACCAGAAACGGACCGCGACTCCGGCAGATGCCATCCGTGACGGTGCCGACCACGTGGTCATTGGCCGCCCCATCCATCGTGCAACGGATCCCTTGAAGGCAGTGCGCGACATCGTCGCTTCGATCAGGGACCTGGACTGATTGCGGAGGCATCGCTGCGTCTCCTGCGAAGAGAGCCGCGGATCGCTCTGGCTCAACCGTTCGCCACGGGCCAATTGCGCGTCTTCAGCTTGTGAAGCGCGACGGCAGGAGGGAGCAAACCACGTCGGCAGGCAATGATGGCGTTCTGTCGAGCACGAGGTCGGCCAGAAGCGCCGCTGCGGCAGGTGCGGTCTGGAATCCGAAGCCTCCCTGGCCTGCCATCCAGAAGAAACCCGGATGGCCGGGCGCTTCGCCAATGACGAGCGCGCGATCCGGCGCGAAGGTCCTGAGACCCGCCCAGTTGGTTTCCAAGCGCACCACCGGCTCGGTCACGTATGGCTCGTAGCGCGCCAGGCCTTCGGCCAGCACCATGTCGTCCGCCCATGCATCCATCGGATCCATCGGGTGCTCCTCGGCTGCCGAGACGATCCAGCCACCCGCATCGGGCTTTGCGTACCAGGTTTCGCCCGGACCGGTCAGCAATGGCCAGTTCCTGACATCGTGCCCGCCCGGCGCTGGCAGCCGCGCAACTGACCGCCGATAGGGTTGCAATCCGATCCGCGCGACACCTGCGATGGCCGCGACTTCGTCGGCCCAAGCCCCGGCAGCATTGATCACGATGTCGGCCACTATCTCCTCGTCCCCGACAGAAAGATGCCAGCAGTCGGCAAGCTCGATCTTGGTGACGCCGGCCCCGACTCGTATGGTGGCGCCGTGTCGTCGCGCTTCTGACGCCATGGCTTGCAAGAGTCGGTTCGTATCGATGTCCTGCGCATTTTCGGAATACGCGGCCCGCACGATGTCGCGAGACAGGATCGGCACCTGCGAATGCGCCTCCCACACGGGGATTTCAGCAAGACCCAGTGCGGCCATGTCAGCCTCGAACGCATCCGCGTCGTCCCGAAACGCAACTGCCATGAGGCCCCGTGGAGACAAGGCGTCGAGTGACTCGTGAACCGGGCGCGACGCCTGATTCAGGGTGCAAACGACGCCGTTCCCGTAGTTCTCGATGAACATCGCCGCAGAACGCCCGCTCGCGTGGTAGCCAAGCGCGGTCTCGCGTTCCAGCACCAGAACGCAGGTCGACGGCGCCAGTGCCGCAGCAGCAGCAAGTCCTGCAATTCCGCCACCGATTATGATGACGCGTGTCACGCTTCCTCCAGCCGGTCGGTCGCGGGAGGAGGCGTGGGCGACAGCGCCGACAGGCGGGCATGAAGTGCATCATCGATCTCGAGATCGATGGCCGCAAGGGACGGCGCAAGCTGCTCAGTCGACTTTGCCGAGACGATGGGACCACATACGCCCGGATGCCGCGCGACCCATGCCACCGCGAGGGTCGCCGGGGCCACGTCGACCTCCTCCGCGATCTTGACTAGGCGCGCTACTGATTTGTGCATCCACTCGAACCCGTAGCGAGTGGCATACATGTCACTGGTAGTGAGACGGCCGGTCCCTCCGGAAGCGTATTTCCCGGTCAGGAGACCGCCGCCGAGCGGAGAATAGGGGCAGGCAGCCAGTCCCTCCGCAATTGCCATGGGAAGAAGCTCGACTTCCGCCTGCCGCTTCACCAGGTTGTACATCGGCTGAAGGAACTGGATCTCGACACCAAGCCCGCGTGCGACGTCTCGCGCCTTCATTACCTGCCACGCGGCATAATTGGATACGCCAAAGGCGCGCACCGAACCGTCTTCAATGTACACGCCAAGCGTCTCGAATGTCTCTTCGAGCGGCGTTTCCCCATCCCAGCGGTGGAGATACAGGAGATCGACGGTCTCCAGGCCAAGCCGCCTTCGGCTCGCGCCAAATTCCTCTTCGATCCGCGACCGGCATGCACCGTGATACCCGCATTTCGTGGCGATGAAGACGTCATCCCGCTCCGATGCGAGAAGCCGTCCGGAAATTTCCTCGGAACGGCCTTCGGAATAGAGAAACGCCGTGTCGAAGAAGTTGATGCCCGCCGCCCGGCAGGCCGCATACATCTCCGCAGAGGCGGTTTCGTCCGCGGCACCGCCGAACTGCATCGTGCCGAAGCTGAACTTCGACAGGGCCTGCCCCGAAATCGTTTTCAAGTCCGGCATCGGTTCAGTTCGATTCCGCTCCTGAAGACCCCGGGCTCGAGAAAGATGCACATGGGCGGAAGGATTCGACGCGGCGCTCCGGCGAGCTTGCTGGCGCGCCGCGTCGAACGAGCGCGATCAATTGGGAATTTCGCCCGTGATCCCCTCGACGTAGAAGTTCATGCCCACCAGCGTTCCGTCATCGGCGGTCTCGCCTTCAGCCAGCCACGGCGATCCGTCCTGCTTGTTCAGCGGACCGGTGAACGCATGATACTCTCCGCTTCCGATCGCATCGCGCAGAGCTTCGGCTTCAGCCTTGACGTCTGCGGGCACGGCGTCGGTGATTTCGCCGATCTCGACCATGCCGGGGCCGATGCCGTCCCAGGTGTCAACGCTCTCCCAAGTGCCGTCCATCACGGCCTGCACCCTTGCGATGTAGTACGGCGCCCAGTTGTCGATGATCGAACTCACGCGCGGCAGCGGAGCGTATTCCGACATGTCAGAGGCCTGACCGAAGGAGATCACGCCCGCTTCGGCAGCCGCTGCCTGCGGCGCGGTCGAATCCGTGTGCTGCAAGACAACGTCCACGCCGTTGTCGATCAGAGCCTTCGCGGCATCCGCCTCTTTCGGAGGATCGAACCAAGTATATACCCAGATCACGCTGATCTCCACATCGGGGTTTGCCTTCTTGGCATGGATGTATGCCGAGTTGATGCCCCGAATGACCTCCGGGATCGGGAAGGACGCGATGTAGCCGATCTTGTTGGTCTTCGTCATCTTGCCCGCGATAAGGCCCTGCACCGCACGTCCCTCGTAGAATCGTGCGGAGTAGGTGCTGACATTGTCGGCGCGCTTGTAGCCGGTTGCGTGCTCGAACTTCACGTCCGGGAAATTGGCCGCCACGTTGATCGTCGGATCCATGTACCCGAACGAGGTCGTGAAAATGATGTCCGCGCCCTGAAGCGCCATCTGGGTCATTGCCCGCTCGGCATCAGCGCCTTCGGGCACGCTCTCCTGATAGACGGTCTCGACCTTGTCGCCAAAGTGCTCCTCCACGGCTAGCAGGCCCTGGTGGTGTTCATAGGTCCACCCGCCGTCTCCGATCGGTCCGACATAGACGAATCCGGCCTTGACCGGCCCGTCGCCATGGCTCCCGCTGAAAGCCGGCAGGCCCATTGACATTGCGGCCGCAGCCGCCAGAAGTACAATTTTCATCATGCTTTCCCCCAGTTTGTTGATGCAAGGACTCCTCTCAGCCCGAAGCGTGGAACGTGCGCCCGAGCGAATTCGGCGCATTGACCTGTGCACGCCTTTTGTCGGACGAAATGACGACCAGCACAAGGATGGTAATCAGGTAGGGCGACATCGACAAGAGTTCGACGGGAATTGCTATCCCTGCCGCCTGCAGGTTCAGCTGCAGAACGCTTACGCCGCCGAAGAGATAGGCGCCGAGCAGGACTCGCCACGCCCGCCAGGAACCGAAGACCACGATCGCCAGCGCGATCCAGCCCCGCCCTGCCGTCATGCCCTCCGTCCATTGCGGCACGATCACAAGGCTCAGGCAAGCCCCGCCCAGCCCTGCCAGCGCGCCGCCGAATGCGATCGCCGCAAGCCTTGTGCCCAGCACCGAGTAGCCAAGCGCGTGCGCCGCTTCATGGCTTTCGCCCACTGCACGGAGAATGAGGCCGGAGCGGGTGGATCTCAGGTACCACCAGACGCCGACCACCAGTGCCAGGGACAAGTAGACTAGGGCATGCTGGCTGAACAGGACCGGTCCCAAGATCGGGAGTTCCGAAAGAACGGGAAGCTCCAGTCTCGGCGATGCAGGAGGGCGAATGCCCACATAGCCTTGCCCCATCAGCGAAGAAATCCCGAGCCCGAACAGCGTGAGCCCCAGCCCGGTGGCCACCTGATTTGACAGGAGAACCTGAGTCAGCACGCCAAACAGAAGCGCAAGCACGGCGGCAGCGGCGGCGGCGGCCAGGAATCCCAAGGCGGGCGAACCGCTTTCGACCGCTGCAATGAAGCCGGAGACCGCACCAACGATCATCATGCCCTCGACGCCCAGGTTCAGTACGCCGGATTTCTCGACCACGAGTTCGCCCATGGCCGCCAGCAAGATGGGCGTTGACGCCAGCAACAGCGCCGCGATCAGCAGGACGGGGTTGATTGAGCCCAGATCCATCATGGCGCCTCCCCACCCGGCCGCGCAACGCGGCTCACCGGCCGTGCGCGCCTCCAATGATCAGGACCGGACGGCGACCGAGTGCGTGTCGTCGCAAGATGGCGAGGTTCTCGCGGCAAGGCCAATTGGCGAATATCTGACCGGCCGGTCCCGACGTCGATCATGCCCGTGCCCTCGCGTCGATCCTGACACGGTAGTTCGTCATCACGTCGAGGGCCAGGAGGAAGAACAGGAGCATTCCCTGAAACGCCTGGATTGCCGCCGCAGGAACGCCCAGCGTGGCCTGAGCCGCCTCTCCGCCTATGTAGGTCAGGGCCATCAAGAATCCTGCAAGCAGGATGCCGACCGGATGCAGCCGCCCGAGAAATGCCACGATGATCGCCGTGAACCCGTATCCCACGTTGAAGTCGATATTGATCTGACCGGCGGGGCCGGCAACCTCGAAGAGCCCTGCAAACCCGGCCAGCGCTCCGGACACGCCCAGGCAGGTCAGCACCAGCAACCCCGGGTTCACGCCTGCGAACCTGGCAGCACGCGGGCTCGCACCTGCAAGACGGATGTTGAACCCAAGGATGTGACGGGACAGCAGAACATGGCCCAGAATGACCGCGATGAATGCGGCAACGACGCCCCAGTGCATGCCCGACCCGGCAATCAACTCATGGTTCGCCGCGGCATCATAATGCCTGAGGTTGCGTGATCCGGGAAATCCGGCCCCTTCCGGACTCCTCAGGGGACCAAGTGCCATCCAGGCCAATATCTGCTCGGCCACATATACAAGCAGAAGCGAGACCAGGATCTCGTTCGTGTTGAAACGTGTCCGGAGAATGCCGGGAATCATCGCCCAAAGGAATCCCCCGAGGCCGCCCGCAAGCACCATCAACGGAAAGACCAGCCATCGCGCCTCCGTCGGGTAGAAGGCCAGCCCGACCGCAGCCCCGCAGATCGCTCCCATGATGTACTGGCCTTCCGCTCCGATGTTCCAGACTCCTGCGCGAAAGCCGAGCGAAAGCCCGATCGCGATCAGGATCAGGGGACCAGCCTTCACCAGCAACTGTCCCCGATAGTAGAATGCGAACTCGCCGAGAATCGGATCCCAGAATATCGTTCGGATTACGAGCAGCGGATCCTTGCCAAGGAACGCGAACAGCAGTCCCCCCGCCACCATCGTCGCCAGTACCGCTAGCAGCGGCGTCGCCCATGCCCAGGCGCGGGACGGCGCGGGACGTCGCTCCAGCCGGATCACGGACTCGTCTCCCCGGACTCGACTGCCCGGTCAGGCATAGAAAGACCTTGCCCGATCTCGAGATCATGGGCACCGCCAAGCATCAAGCCGATTTCTTCCAGGGTCAGACCGTCTGTCTCCCTGGGCTTGCTCAGCCGCCCTTCGTTCAACGCGGAAAACCGCGTGGAAATCTCCATCAATTCGTCCAAATCCTGGCTGATCACGATGACTGCGGCGCCTTGGCTCGCCAGATCGAGCAATGACTGCCGAATCGCGGCGGCAGCGGCAGCGTCAAGGCCCCAGGTCGGCTGGTTCACCACCAAAACGTCCGGCTGCTGCAGAATTTCGCGACCGATGACGAATTTCTGCAAGTTTCCGCCCGACAGCGACCGTGCCACGTTCCCGGCGCCTGGAACCCGGACATCGAACTGCTCGATCACGTGCTCGGCATGCGCGCGCGCCTTGCCCCAGTTGACAAATCCGCGACTGACCATGCCCATGCGGCGCCGGCCGGACAGCGCCGCGTTTTCGACCAGGGTCATGTCCGGCGCCGTCGCGTGGCCAAGACGCTCTTCGGGAGCTGCCAGAACGCCGAGTGCCCGTCGCTCGTTCGGCCCGAACGAGCCGATCGGCCGGTCTCCAAGCAGAATCGAATCCGGCGCGCTGCGCGACTCTCCAGAAAGGACCGCGAGAAGCTCGTCCTGCCCGTTTCCGGCGACGCCGCCGATCCCGAGAATCTCGCCGTGCCGCACTTCAAGTGAAATGTTCTTCAGTTCCGTTCCGAACGCAGCACCTGACGCCGCGGTCAGTCCCGCTATCGACAGCGCGACTTCACCTAGCTCATGAGTCGTCGCGGCAGGCAAAGCCAGTTCGCTCCCCACCATCGTCTCGGCAAGCTCCCGAGCGGACTTCTGGCGAGGATCGCATGACCCTGTCACCTTGCCGTGCCGGAGTATCGTGGCCCAGTCGCACAAGGTCCTGATTTCCTCGAGCTTGTGGCTGATGTATAAGATGAGCTTCCCTTCGGTGCGCAACCTTTTCAGGGTCTCGAACAGAATCGCCACTTCCTGCGGCGTAAGAACGCTTGTCGGCTCGTCCATGATCAGGACTTGCGGATCCTGCAGGAGGCACCGGATGATCTCGACCCGCTGCCGCTCGCCGGCCGACAGGGTGCCGACCAGCCGGTTCGGGTCCAGCGGCAATCCGTAGGTTTCGCTCACGTCACGGATGCGCGTGGCCAGTTCCCGCATCGGCGGCGGCACTTCCATGCCAAGCGCGACATTCTCGGCAACGTCCAGCGCCTCGAACAGGCTGAAATGCTGGAACACCATTGCAACTCCAGCCTGCCGGGCATCGTGCGGCGATGCCGGAGCGTAGTCCCGACCGTCGAGCATCATCCGTCCTTCGTCCGGACGCAGGAGACCATACACCGTCTTTACCAGCGTCGACTTGCCGGCACCGTTCTCGCCCAGAAGCGCATGAACCTCACCTCGACGGGCGGCAAAGCTCACGTCGTCATTTGCCACGACGCCAGGATACGCCTTTCGCAGGCCCTGCACCTCCAGGAGCGGCGTGCTCACGCGCCTTGCCCCGTCACTGCCTTGCTCCCGGCGCATGCTCCTGCCCCGGCATGCGCCTGACCTTCGCGCAGAGATTGAACGTGTCGGGTGTCATGCAGCATTGCCTTTCCGGTCCCATTGCCAAATCTGTGGAGGCATTCGAATCGATCCGATTTCCAACGCAGGCACGCCATGGTTTCATTCTGGAAGCCCTGCCGCATCCACACAAGCACGAATCCGCCCTCCAATCCCGGTACGCCTGAGCCGCACCGGATCACGTTGAATGCGGCAGTAGAGGAAGCCTGAGCGATATTGGCCAGCGTCCTCACTCGACGGAACGGGGTCGTGTCCCGCCTGCTCCGCCACCCGCCTCCGATTCTGCAGCCTTGATGTAGGCCTCGATCCGCTCAACCCCGTCCTTGTCGATTCGGAGACCCAGCTTCGTCCGCCGCCAAAGATAGTCTTCTGCAGTCATCACCCATTCGTTGGCAATGGCCCAGTCAAGTTCAAGCGCAGTGATGGATTCGCCGAGGTCCTGTCCCATGTCATCGAGCGTGCGGACCCCGCTCAGCATCTGTCTCGTTTCGGTGCCGTAAGTGCGAGCAAGCCGTCTCGCCCAGCCCCTGGTCAGGAATGGGTAGTCTGCCAGCAGTTCCGCGACGAAATCCTCGAATCCGTCAACCGGCAAGTCGCCGCCGGGCAGCGGTACCCCTGCAGTCCATCCCCGATCCGGACTCCCCAGCAGTGGAGCGATTATGGCAAGTGCCGCTTCGGCAAGCTTGCGGTAGGTCGTGATCTTTCCGCCGTGGACGCTCAGAAGCGGTGCGCCACCCGCCTCGTCCAGCTTCAGGACATAGCCGCGCGTTGCTGCCGTGGCTGACGTGGCGCCGTCATCATAGAGCGGACGCACTCCGGCATATGTCCACACTACGTCATTCTCCGTCAACGGCTTCTTCAGGTATCGCGACGCGAAGTCCAGCAGGTAGCGCATTTCCTTCGCAGTGCAGATGGCAGGCACAGACGGGTCGTCATGATCCTCGTCGGTGGTGCCGATCAGGGTAAAGTCGTCTTCATATGGAATCGCGAAGACGATCCGGCCGTCAGTGCCCTGGAAAAAGTAGCATTTGTCGTGGTTAAAGAGCCGCCGGGTCACGATGTGACTGCCGCGCACCAATCGAACGCGTTCGCGAGTGTTCGCCTGCACGACGTTGCTCATGATGTCGTCGACCCACGGACCGCCGGCGTTGACAAGCATCCTTGCGCGAACTTCAAATTCCCTGCCTCCCGCTTCCAGCGTCACCTGCCAGGATCCGCCGGTGCGCTTGGCCGCAATGACACGCGTGCGGGTCATGATCCGCGCTCCGTATGCGGCCGCGCCGCGTGCGTTCAGAACGACAAGCCGCGCATCCTGAACCCAGCAATCGGAATACTCGAAGGCCTTGCGAAACTTCGAATCAAGCGGCTGGCCGGCCGGATCGACGTCAAGGTCGAGCGTCGCCGTTCCCTGCAAGATGCGACGTCCTCCGAGATGGTCGTAGAGAAAGAGCCCCATCCGGATCAGCCAGGCCGGACGACGGCCCCTCATCCACGGCATTGCGGCAGCAAGCAGTCGCGAAGCGGGCGTTCCAACCTCGAAGCGCATGTCGTCGTGATAGGGAAGCACGAAGCGCATCGGCCAGGAGATGTGCGGCATGGCACTCAGGAGAACCTCTCGTTCGGCAAGCGCCTCGCGCACCAGGCCGAACTCGAAATACTCCAGGTATCTCAGGCCGCCATGAAAGAGCTTGGTCGACGCGCCGGACGTGGCCGAGGCGAGATCATTCATCTCGGCGAGTCCCACGCTCAGGCCACGTCCCGCCGCGTCGCGCGCGATGCCGCAACCGTTGATGCCGCCGCCGATGATGAAGAGGTCGAAGGTG
This sequence comes from Silicimonas sp., assembly GCA_022819605.1. GTDB lineage: Bacteria > Pseudomonadota > Alphaproteobacteria > Rhodobacterales > Rhodobacteraceae > JAJEFO01. Next base: position 39,904 of record JAJEGW010000080.1, read on the forward strand.
GCGGGCTCAGTGCGCGTCTTGCTGTCCACTGCAATATTCCCTGCTTCGCCTCACCGTGCCGACCCGGCAAGACTCCCGTTGGTCACTCATCCTGATCGCCACTGCCATGCGCCCGGCCCGGCAGGCTTGTGCACGGTACCGCGCTCTTGGGAAAGATGTGACGTATTTCGGATGCGTTCAATCCTGATCTCCACGACGTCGCGTAACGGAATTTGATGGCCGTTTCACCGTTCGGCATGCCTCGCCTGCATTGGCAATCGAGCAGGGAGACCAAGGAGACTAGGGTCGCAGCATCGACCTGACAGCGTCAAGGCCTCTGACATTGCCTAAAGCCGGGTGCGTATCTGGTGACCAGGAGCAAACAGGACCTGAACGACCGTGACGGACTGATCATGATCCCAGGTCAGCCTGTCGACCGCAAGCAAAGCGCTCTTCTCCGGACAGTTCAGGTAGTTCGCGTTCTCGGCCGAGGCCGGTTTCGCCGAAAACGAGATCTCGCCCCTCGTGTAGGGAACATTTTGCAACAACCATTCATTTGCGCTGATGGATCGAAAGTCCTGTTTCAGGGCATCAGGCACATGAACCGCATTTATCCAGCGATCTTCCAAAGCGTATGGCGCATCATTCGACAGATGCAGGGCCATGACATGCAGCAATTTTTTCTGCACTCCAACGCCAAGAGCTGCGCTTATGTGGGTTGGCGCGATGCGAACTTCCCGGAGGGCCAGTTGATATCCGTATCGCGCACCGCGGTCTTCGACCTCATGCCTGATCACCGCAATGTTCAGTGTCGCCTTCGCAACGGGCTGTGCCGCGACACGAGTGCCCGCCTTGCGCCTTCGCTCCAGCAGGCCACCTTCTGCAAGGCTGCGCAACGCGCGATTCACCGTGGTGCGGGCGCATCCGAATTCCTTGGCAAGCTCGGTTTCGTTCGGGATCAAGTCTCCCGGCTTCCAGTCGCGCGCGTGAATTCGGCGCAAGACCTCCTTTTGCACGCTTTGCCACGTCTGTGCCGTCTGCACGTTCATATGGCACCCTTCAGTGCATCGATGGTTCTCACGTAGTCTGCGACAATTTCGGCTCTTGCGACATGCCTGCCTTGCCGGACCTTGTGTCGGCCTGCCGACCAGACATCTGAAACCAGCCCGTCGTCGCCGGCGAAAGTCCATGCATCGAGGACGGTGTCCCCGCCGAAGCCGCGCAGGATCACCGATGTGGTGTCGAGTGCCAGCATGTCGGCCCAGCGGCCGGCTTCCAGGCATCCGGTCCTGCGTCCCGCGGCTTGCGCACCGCCCCGCAGGACATGCTCGAAGAGACGCCGCCCGGTCGACATCCCTTCCGTTGCGAACGCTGCGCGCGTGTGATCCCGGAGGCGCTGAGAATATTCGAGTGTACGAAGTTCCTCGCTCAACGCGATGCGAATGTTGCTGTCCGAACCGACGGCAAGGCGTCCTCCCTGACCTGCCCAACGCACGCCGTCGAATATCCCGTCGCCCAAGCTGCTCTCCGTGATCGGGCACAATCCTGCAACGGCTCCCGTTGCGGCAAGTCGGATCGTCTCTGAAGGCGTCATCTGCGTGCAGTGGATCAGGCACCAGCGATCATCCAGCGCCATGTGCTCCAGGGCCCACTCTACTGGCCGGGCGCCCCATTGCGCCTGCACCTCCTCGACCTCGGGGATTTGCTCGGCAAGGTGCATGTGGATCGGACCGGCCGGGAACTGGTCGGCATAGGCTTTCAAAGTCTCTGATGCGACCGCCCTCAACGAATGCGGGGCCACGCCGATTTGCGCGTCTTCCGGAAGACCCTTCAACGCGTCTCGTGCTGCATCGTGCAGTCGCCGGAACTGGTCCGGGCCATTTCCGAACCGGACTTGCCCCGGCCCGAGGCCGCGACCGTCGCATCCGCCGAACTCATATTGCACGGGCAAGAGGCACAAGCCGATTCCGGTCCTGTTCGCCGCAGCAGCGATGCGATCCGACATCTCGCCAATGTTTTCATACGGCGTGCCTGCAGGCGCATGGTGCAGGTAGTGGAACTCGGCACTGGTACTGTATCCCGCCTCCAGCATCTCCATCTGAACGAACGCTGCAATCGCCTCCACGTGCTCGGGAGTGAGACGGTCCAGAAAGCGAAACATCAATTCGCGCCACGTCCAGAAGTTGTCCGAGGGGTTTGGCCCGCGCCGTTCGGTGAGACCGGCCATCGCGCGCTGAAACGCGTGGCTGTGCACATTCACCGGTGACGGAAGCAGCAAGCCAACACAATGCCCGGCCTTGGAAGCGCCAGCTTCCACGCCGGCGATGCGGCCGGAGCCATCCACTGTCACCGCCACTTCTGACGCCCAGCCGGACGGCAGCAGCGCCGATTCAGCCCAAATCTGCATTTTATGTCCACTTGACATGTTATTATGTATGAACATAAAAGCATGAACAGGTTCCCAAAGCAAGTGAGTAGGTCCGATGCTCCTGATCAATGCCCGCATTGCCACACTGGCCGACAATGACAGCTACGGGTTGATTGAAGACGGTGCGATCGCGATCAAGGGCGCCCACATCGCGTGGATGGGAGCCCGAACTGACGTGCCTGAAGCCTATCATGCTCTTGAGACAAGGGACTTCGGAGGCCGTCTCGTCACGCCCGCCCTGATCGACTGTCATACGCATGTGGTCTTTGGCGGAAACCGCGCAGCCGAGTTCGAGTTGCGCCTCAACGGCGCAAGCTACGAAGAGGTGGCCAAGGCTGGCGGAGGGATCGTCTCGACCGTGGCAGCGACCCGGGGCGCGAGCGAAGAAGCGCTGCTTGCGGATGCGCTGACCCGTGTCGACGCGATGATCGCGGAAGGCGTCACGCTGATCGAGGTGAAGTCCGGTTACGGGCTGGACCTGGACAGCGAACCGAAGATGCTGCGCGTGGCGCGAGCCATCGCCAATGCGCGCCCGGTGGATGTGTGCACCAGCTATCTCGGTGCCCATGCAACCCCTCCCGAATATCAAGGCAATCCTGACGCCTACATTGACGACGTTTGCATCCCCGCCCTGCGGGCGGCTCACGCAGAAGGCCTCGTCGACGCGGTGGACGGATTCTGCGAGGGAATCGCCTTTGACACGGCGCAGATGGCGCGCGTGTTTGACGTCGCGGCGGGACTGGGCTTGCCTGTCAAGCTGCATGCCGAACAGCTGTCGAATATCGGAGGCACGCGACTTGCAGCGCGACACCGTGCGCTTAGCGCGGATCATCTGGAGTACGCCAACGAGGGTGACGCCGAGTCCTTGGCCGCGTCCGGCACGGTTGCGGTGCTGTTGCCCGGTGCATTCTACACGCTGCACGAAACGCAAGTGCCGCCGATCCAGGCGTTCCGAGATCACCATGTGCCGATGGCCTTGGCAACGGACTGCAACCCGGGTTCGTCACCCATGACGTCGCCGCTTCTGGCCTTGAAAATGGGCAGCACGCTATTCCGGATGACGCCGCTTGAGGCGCTATTGGGCATGACTGCACATGCCGCCAAGGCGCTGGGTGTGGAGGACCGGGGAAGGATTGTCCCGGGAATGCGCGCCGATCTGTGCGTTTGGGACATCGCACACCCGGCGGAGCTGGCCTATCGCATCGGGTTCAATCCCCTGCACGCGCGCATCTTTGCGGGAAAGCAATGACAGTCGTTCTGGACCCGGGTGCGACAACTCTTGCCCAGTTGAACGACATCTGGGCTGCGCAGCGTTCGGTTCGGCTGAACTCGTCTGCCTGTCCCGCAATCGAGGCCGCGGCGAGAATGGTCGCGCAAGCCGCCGCCGGCAGCGACCCCGTCTATGGAGTCAACACCGGCTTCGGGAAGCTCGCGAGCGTCAAGATCGCGGCAGCAGACACGAGCAGTCTTCAGCGGAACCTGGTCCTGTCCCACTGCTGTGGCGTCGGAGAGTCCCTGGATGTGGCGACGACCCGTCTGATGATGGTGCTGAAGCTTCTGTCGCTCGGACGCGGTGCGTCGGGAGTGGCGCTGTCAACCGTATCCCTGATCGAGGACATGCTTGATGCGGGCGTGACACCCGTCATTCCGGTTCAGGGGTCGGTCGGTGCGTCCGGCGACCTTGCACCTCTCGCCCATATGGCCGCGGCGATGATTGGCGAAGGCGAAGCTGTCCTGGACGATGCCCGGATGCCCGCCCGCGATGCATTCGAGAAGGCAGGTCTGTCTCCGATCGTTCTTGGCGCGAAAGAAGGCCTGGCCCTGATCAACGGCACCCAGTTCTCGACCGCCTGTGCCTTGGCGGGCCTGTGGGGTGCCTGGCAGAATGCCGCGACGGCCGTTGTGACCGGTGCATTGTCAACCGACGCGATCATGGGCTCAACCGCGCCCTTGCACCCGGCGATCCACGCCCTGCGCGGACATGCCGGACAATTTGCAGTGGCCGAAGCGCAGCGCAGCCTGATGCAAGGATCCGAGATCCGCGAAAGCCATCGCGTCGGCGACACAAGGGTGCAGGATCCCTATTGCATCCGCTGCCAACCGCAAGTCACGGGTGCGGCCATGGACTTGCTCCATGCCGCAGGCCGCACTCTTGAAATCGAAGCCAATGCAGTCACCGACAATCCGCTTGTCCTTGCCGAGGACGGAGTGATCGTCTCGGGCGGGAACTTCCATGCCGAGCCGGTCGGCTTCGCCGCCGATCAAATCGCGCTCGCGGTGTCGGAGATCGGCGCGATCGCCCAGCGACGCGTCGCCTTGATGGTCGATCCTACGCTGTCCTTTGACTTGCCGCCTTTCCTGACGCCGGATCCAGGCCTGAATTCCGGCCTGATGATTGCCGAAGTGGCAACGGCGGCCTTGATGAGCGAAAACAAGCACCTCGCCAATCCGTGCACCACCGACAGCACGCCAACCTCGGCGAACCAGGAGGATCACGTCAGCATGGCCGCCCATGGGGCGCGGCGGCTCGAACGGATGAACGCAAACCTGAACGTGATCCTCGGCGTTGAGGCCATGTGCGCCGCGCAGGGAATCGAGTTCCGCGCCCCGCTGAAGACAAGCGCCGCGCTGGCGCAAGTCCTGCAATCGTTGCGCACCAGGGTGCCGACGGTGACCGAAGACCGGTACATGGCGCCATCCCTGGAATCCGCTGCCTGGCTCGTCGCGAGCGGATCGCTGACCGATGCCGTGGACCTGCCCCCCTACGTGCAGGGGTCGCGGGCATGACGCCTGTTGAGGTCGTGCCCGGCACCGGCCCCGTTGTATTGGGGATTCCCCATGCGGGAACCCACGTGCCAGACGAGATCAGGGCGTGCCTTAACGAGCGAGGACGTGCCTTGGCGGATACAGACTGGCATATCGATCGGCTCTATGCCGATCTGTTGCCAGGCGTGACGACCGTTCGGGCAACCTTTCACCGCTATGTAATTGACGCCAACCGCGATCCGTCGGGGGCGAGCCTGTACCCGGGCCAGAACACCACGGCACTTGTACCGCTGACGGATTTCGACGGGCATGACATCTGGGACACGCCACCGACCGCGACCGATGTCGAAGCCCGCCGCGCAAGCTGTCACACGCCCTATCACGAAGCGCTGCAGGCCGAACTGGATCGCGTACGGAAATTGCATGGAGTGGCGATCCTCTACGATTGCCACTCGATCCGGTCCCGGATTCCGTTCCTCTTTGACGGCACGCTGCCTGACTTCAACATCGGAACCAATCTGGGCGCCACCTGTGCGGCGATGCTGCAAGACGTCGTCTCGCGGACTTGCGAGGACGCGCCCGGCTACAGCACCATCTTGAACGGGCGCTTCAAGGGCGGCTGGACCACGCGGCACTATGGCCGCCCGGACGCGGGCTGCCACGCGATCCAGATGGAACTGGCGCAATCGACCTACCTGACGGATGAAGTCCCGCCGTGGTCCTACGACACCGGCAAGGCCGATCGCTTGCGATCCTGCCTGAAGGCAGTCCTGACAACCTTGGCCGACATGGCCCCCAGCCTTGGAGCAGATCGATGACCGACCCACGACACAACATCCGCGACGTCTTTCCCCCGACGGGTTCCGAGATAAGCGCAAAGAGCTGGCTGACCGAGGCACCGATGCGAATGCTGATGAACAACCTGCACCCGGACGTTGCCGAAAACCCGCATGAGCTGGTGGTTTATGGCGGCATCGGCCGTGCCGCACGCACATGGGCCGATTTCGACGCGATTGTTGCGGCACTTCAAGGGCTGGAGGACACGGAAACCCTGCTTGTGCAATCCGGCAAGCCGGTGGGCATCTTCAGCACCCACAAGGATGCGCCGCGTGTCCTGATCGCCAATTCGAACCTCGTCCCCAACTGGGCCAACTGGAACCATTTCAACGAACTCGACAGGAAAGGCTTGGCCATGTACGGCCAGATGACTGCCGGATCCTGGATCTACATTGGCACGCAAGGCATCGTGCAGGGCACCTACGAGACGTTCATGGAGGCGGGCCGTCAGCACTATGGCGGCAGCCTGAACGGTCGCTGGATACTGACCAGTGGCCTTGGCGGCATGGGCGGCGCGCAGCCTCTGGCGGCGGTCATGGCCGGGGCCTGCTGCCTTGCCGTCGAATGCGACGAAACCCGCGCCGATTTCCGTTTGCGCACCCGGTATGTCGACGAGAAGACCCATTCGCTCGACGAGGCGCTGGAGATGATCGAGCGCTGGACGGGCGCAGGTGAAGCAAAGTCCGTGGCCGTAATAGGCAACGCGGCGGATGTGATCCCGGAACTGGCCAGTCGCGGGGTTCGGCCCGACATCGTAACCGACCAGACCTCTGCCCATGATCCGATCCACGGTTACCTGCCGCAAGGTTGGAGCGTGGCGGATTGGCGCGCAATGCAGGAAAGCGACCCGAAGGCGGTGGAGAAAGCCGCCCGTGCCTCGATGAAGGTGCATGTCGCCGCGATGGTGGACTTCTGGAACCGGGGCGTGCCGACTCTGGACTACGGCAACAACATCCGGCAAGTGGCCCAGGAAGAGGGCCTGGAAAATGCCTTCGCGTTCCCAGGATTCGTACCCGCCTACATTCGCCCGCTTTTCTGCCGGGGCGTCGGCCCATTTCGCTGGTGCGCGTTGTCGGGAGATCCAGAAGACATCTACAGGACCGATGCCAAGGTGAAAGAGCTGATCGAGGATCCGCACTTGCACAACTGGCTCGACATGGCCCGGGAGCGGATTTCCTTCCAGGGGCTGCCGGCGCGAATCTGCTGGGTGGGCCTGGGACAGCGGCACACGCTCGGGCTTGCCTTCAACGAAATGGTGAGGTCCGGCGAGTTGTCGGCCCCGGTCGTCATTGGTCGTGATCATCTGGACAGCGGTTCGGTTGCGTCTCCCAATCGCGAAACCGAAGCCATGAAGGATGGCTCGGATGCCGTGTCCGACTGGCCCTTGCTGAACGCGATGCTGAACGTTGCAAGCGGAGCCACTTGGGTGTCGCTGCATCACGGCGGCGGAGTCGGCATGGGATTCAGCCAGCATTCCGGCATGGTCATCTGCTGTGACGGTACGGAAGATGCCGACCGCCGCATCGCAAACGTCCTTTGGAACGATCCCGCCTCGGGGGTCATGCGGCACGCAGATGCGGGCTACGAAATTGCTCTGGAATGCGCCCGCGCGCAGGGACTGAATTTGCCCGGAATTCTGGGAGCTTGACGGCCACCGGCACTGGCGGGCCTGGCGGCGCGTTCGAAATGCCGATGGTCTCGAAAGCCTCATGGCATGCAGCGGCCCGAGAACAAGAGGTCAAGCGCGACCGCATCACAGGTTTCGGATCGGGCTTGCACGGCAAGTAGGCGCCAAATGTGCGGCTTTATTGACAGCGCCTGGAAACAGACCGATGTGGCCTTCAGACTTCTTCCCAAGGGAAGCTGTCCAGCCGTTCGGCCCCGTCTTCCGTGATCAGAACCTGGGTTTCGAGCTTGACGCTCTCTGACCCTTCCTCGCCGATCAGGCTCTCAATGCAGACTACATGGCCCGGTTCGAACGGCCCGGACATGGCGCCTTCGTCGAAGTCCACATGCAACGGCACCACTGGCCATTCGTCTGCCATGCCGACGCCGTGCAAGGCCAGCGAGTAGCGGTAGTCGACATGCCTCGCCGGTATGCGCCAGCTCTTCGCGTTGAACTCTTCAAATGACATGCCCGGTTGCAGCAGCGCCAGATTGTGGTCGATCTGGCTCAGCGCTGTGGAATAGAGCCTCCTTTGCCGGTCCGTCATCGGGGAGTAGCCACAAGTCCAGCTACGCGACAAGTCCGCGCAATAGCCATAGGGCCCGATCATGTCGGTATCGAACGAGATCATTTCGCCCGGCTGGCACATGCGGTCCGAACATTCCTTGTACCAGGGGTTCGTGTTGGGCCCGCAGGTCAACAGCTTGGTCTCAAGCCAGTCGCCGCCCGAGCGGGCGTTCTCGAAATGGAGATGCGCCCAGAGCTCGCGTTCTGTCACCCCGGGGCGGGAGTGCTCATAGATTCGCGCCATGCCTGCCTCGCAGACGCGAATGGTCCAGCGCATCAGCTTGATTTCGTCGGCAGACTTTATCGATCGAGCCAATTCGGTCAGCTCGGTGCCTTCGACGTATTCCAGCTGGCGCTCCTGAAGGGCCAACAGCGGCGCGCCGTCCAGCTTGTCGATGGCGATACGCCTGTTTCCTCCGCCATGCACTTGCAGCAACTCCGTGATTTCGTCCGCCCAACGCACCGTGTGCAGGAGCGATTTGTCGCCTTTGGCCATGAACATCCACGAGGTGGAGTTCCGCAGATCGTCGATTCCCGGCAGGCCGTCATTGAGGTGCTCGCAGCCCCTGGACTCGAACATGACCGCAGGGCCATCTGTCAGAATCAGCGCATAGCGCATCGGGTTGTGCGCGGTCCAAACCTGCATGTTCGAACTGTCGAAGGCGTAGCGGATATTGATCGGATCGTACAGCAACAGTGCCGCGACATCGGCCTTCGCCATCGCCTCGCGAAACCGACCGAGCCGATAGGCGCGGGCCCGTTCCAGCACTCCCGGCGGAACCGGACTGATCAATGGCCTGTCTGCGCCCTCGCTGTTCAAATAGGTCAGCTTGCGCTCGTCTCTGAAAAGTGGCGGCATGTCGGTCATTTCTGTGCGGGCTCCTCGGCGGGCCAGTGATTGCTGTGCAAGTCAGTCGGGGTCACGCTGAGCGACCGTAGAACCCGATCCGCTCCTCTTCCGAAAAGGTGACGCCGGGCTTGTCGTAGTATGAAAACACCGCGATGATCCGCTCGCGGCCGCCACGGATCTTGGTCACGCGATGCGGAGTGTTGATGCCGCGAAATACGTTCAGGGTGCCGGGTGTCGGCGTGACGACCCGCAGATCCGGATCCTCGTTCCGCAACAGCCTGGCAACGCCGTCGTAGTTCGGATTGTCCGCAGTGCGCAGATCGGTACGGTACTCGAAGTCTCCGCCTGCCTCCGGTGCCTGCAATAGCAGCGTCGTTGTGAACTCGGAGCGGTCGAAATGCCAGTTCAGCGTTTCGCCCTCAAAATAGGCCATGACATTGATCCGGGCGAGCGGGTCATCCATGGTAAAGAGCGCCGGCTTGCCCATTGTCATCGCCAGAAACTCCACCAGCGGCGGCCAGGCGTAGATCTCGGAGACGGGGTTGTCGCCCAGTTGATCAGCGCACAGCGTGTGGTTAACGGTCTGAAACTGCGTCAATGCCGGATGATCCGGGGCGAGTCCGGGGAGTTCTTTCTTGAAATAGATGTTGTGCCTCCGGCTGTGGGTAAAGCTGTCGCTGGCCATGGTCGGCTTGAGGTCATCGGCTGCGGCCTGCGCGACCTCCGGCTTCAGAAACCCTTCGAGATTGTACATGCCGTGTGCGGCCAGTTCGGCCCAGCACCGATCGAACAAGGCTTTGCATTCTTCGCTGTCGGGTCGGTCGATGGGATAGGTCTCAAGATCAAGCAAGTGCTGCATTCCAATTTCCCCTGGCGACAATGAGACGAAATTGCTGGGTCTTCACAACAAGAAATGTGGTCATTTGGCAATGCGCCGCCCTGAAGTTTTTCTAATTTTGCTTTCGGGGTCTGCTCGGATTTGGCGCGACTTCATCAACCGGCCTGATCATGTCATCCGGTTCCCAATGTCGATCCGTCGCGCCGGCTTCAATGGCCGGGGTAACTCGCGGCAATTGATGAATGCGGCAAGCTCACGAGGTTGCGGTGATCGTCATGGACGCGTCATTTCGGGCGAGGTGCACACGGTGCCTGGTTCCGATGAAAGAGATGCCGTGAAATTAGGATTCGGCAGGGAACATCGCGGGTCTTCGTCGTCCCGCGCCGGACCGATGCAGCGAAGGCTAGCCTCAGCGCCAGGTCGGGTGAAACTTGTCGGCCGGAGACAACGTAAAGATGTCGCAACCTTCGTCGGTTACGCCGACTGAATGCTCGAACTGCGCGGAGAGCGATTTGTCTCTTGTGACCGCCGTCCAATCGTCTGCCAAAATCTTTGTCTCGGGCCTGCCCAGATTCACCATCGGCTCGACGGTGAAGAACATGCCCGGCTCCAGCACGGCGCCCGTTCCCGGTCGCCCGAAATGCAGGACGTTCGGCGGGGCATGGAACAGGCGCCCGAGACCGTGGCCGCAAAAGCCCTGCACCACGCTCATCTGGTGCGCCTCAACGTAGGACTGGATGGCATGCCCGATATCGCCGAACGTGTTGCCTGGCCTGATAGCCTGGATTCCCTTCATCAGTGCGTCGTGAGTGACCTGGATCAGGCGCTCCGCCCTTCGGGACATGCCGCCCGCAACGTACATCCGGCTCGTGTCGCCATGCCAGCCGTCGACGATCACGGTCACGTCAACGTTCAGGATATCCTTGTCCCTGAGCAGCTTCTTCCCGGGAATCCCGTGACAGACGACATGGTTGACGCTGATGCAACTTGCATGCTGGTAGCCCTTGTAGCCGATCGTGGCCGACGTGGCGTCGGCCTCGTCTATCATCCGCATGATCGCCCTGTCGATTTCGCCTGTGGCCATGCCAGGTTCCACCAGCGGAGCGATCTCGTCCAGAATGTGCGCGGCAAGTGCGCCCGCACGGTGCATGCCGGCAAAATCCCCGGAATCATGAATGCGGATGCCGTCCTTGGTCAGACGGCCCTTGCTGGAATCGTACACGGGACATCCTTCCCCTTCTCGCCAGCCATATAGTGCTTTCCCGGGAAAACCGCCAGTCGCCTGCTGTCCGCGACCTATTCAAGAACAGGCAGCTCGGAAGTGATTTCGACTCCGTCCCGCGTGATCATCGTTCCGTGGCAAATCGCCTCCACGCCAGCCGCACTGGCGCGGTCGAACGCGGCACCGTAGTTGGGATCCAGATCACGAGCCAGGACAAACCTGGCACAATCCGTCCGCTGCACGACATATAGCATCACCGCCCGGCATCCTTCCGCCACCATGGCCGATAGCTCCGCCAAATGCCTGGCGCCACGCTCGGTCACGCAATCCGGGAATTCCGCCAGATCGCCGCTGCGGTTCAGATGCACGTTCTTCACCTCCACATAGGCGTCTGGCAATCCAGGCTCCGTAAGCAGAAAGTCCACGCGGCTGCTGGCACCGTAGGGCACTTCTCGCCGGACATTCCGGTATCTGGAAAGGCCTTGCACGTGTCCGGCAGACAGTGCCTCGGCAACGATCCGGTTCGGCACCGATGTGTCGATGCCCGCAAGATGGCCGCCTGGCAATTCGACCAGACGCCATCCGAATTTCAGCTTCTTCTTCGAATCGTCATTGGGCTCAAGCCAGACTCGCATGCCCTCTTCGGCAAGCCCCAGCATCGACCCCGGATTGGGGCAATGCGCTACCACGGTGCGGCCGTCCTTCTCCAGTTCCACGTCCGCAAGAAACCGCTTGTAGCGACGGATCAGGCGGCCCGGCACCAAAGGCGTTTGAAAGCGCATGTCTCGGGCCCTATACCGGCATAGGGAGAGGGACAAGGACAGACTCCATGACCAACCCAACCGCCGCCATGCTGGTGATCGGCGACGAGATACTTTCCGGACGTACCCGTGACTCCAACATGCACCACCTTGCCGGCAGGCTGACCGAGGCCGGAATCAATCTCACGGAGGTGCGCATGGTTTCCGATGACCGCACGGCAATCGTGGACGGAGTCAGGGCGCTTGCAAGGAAACACGACCACCTATTCACTTCGGGTGGAATCGGGCCGACGCATGACGACATAACGGCTGACTGCGTGGCCGAGGCAATGAACGCCTCCATCGACGTCCGCTCGGATGCGCGCGCCATCCTGCAGGCGCACTATGATCGGCAGGGCATCGAAATGAACGCGGCCAGGCTGCGCATGGCACGGATCCCGGACGGCGCCACTCTGATCAACAACCCGATCTCCGCGGCACCGGGGTTCACGATCGGAAATGTCCATGTCATGGCAGGAATTCCAGCAATCTTCGAAGCAATGGTCGCGAGCATTCTGCCCATGATCGCGGGCGGTGACCCCGTGCTCTCGGAAAGCGTACGGATTGATCGAGCCGAAGGTGACATCGCCGCCCGATTGAGTGAGCTTGCAGATGAATTCGCCAATCTGAGTTTTGGCTCCTACCCCTTCCGGCAGAACGGGCGGTACGGTGCAAACGTCGTAATCCGGGGCATCGAGCCCCAACAGATCATCCAAGCGACAGCGCGGTTGCGTGCCGCCTTCGGAGACGATGCGTCGTGACAACACCTGCTGCAGGAATTCCGAATGCCGTGCGTGACGACGCAACGGCGCCTGCGCACTCTCCCAAAGACAGGCTGCGAGCGTATGGCGATGTCCGGGCCGCCAAGCGGCAAGCATGCGAGTTGGGCCGCCTTGTGCGAATTGCGCTCTCCATATGCCTTGTCTTTGCAGCACCGGCGTCAGCGCTTGAGCTTGCGCTTCCCAACTCGGTGATTGTCGCCGCCGAGACGAGCGATGCCGCAAGCGTCCGCCTGCCCGAGACCCCTTGGTCTCCAGGCACCGTCGTTCCTGGAACCGAGGGTGCAATCCGCAAGACAGTGCTTCATCTGCCCGATGTGCAATGGACATCGCTCCAGCTCATCGCGCCGCTTCGCGCACAGCTGGAAGAGGAGGGATATGTCCCGGTCTTCTCCTGCGTGGACGCCGAGTGCGGCGACTTTGATTTCCGCTTTCAGCTCGATCTGATCGGCGAACCGGACATGTATGTCGATCTCGGGAACTATCGCTACCTTCTGATGCGGCATCCTTCGAGAGAGCCGCATTCCATTGCCCTGGTCGCGTCGCCGACAACCAGCGCAGGCAACATTCACATCACCGAGGTTTCCAGCGCACGCTTTCCCGAAGTGGAAACGAAAGACGTGGAGACGGAAGAAGATGCGGAAGATGCCACTCAAGCACCCGGCACCCTGGTTTCGACCATGCTGGAGAGAGGACACGTGGTGCTCGAATCGCTGGAATTCGGCTCGGGATCCGCCGAACTGGGAAGCGGGCCGTACCCTGCGCTGGCGGCACTCGCGGCCTGGCTGGTAGACAATCCGTCGGCCCGAATTGTTCTGGTGGGGCATACCGACGCCAAGGGATCGCTTGAGACGAACACCTCTTTGTCGCAAAGGAGGGCAGAAGCCGTTGCGGATCGATTGATCAAGGCGTTCGGCATCGACCCGAATCGACTCGATGCCGTCGGCGTCGGATTTTTGTCGCCGGTAGAATCGAACCTGACAGAGGCGGGACGTACCGCAAACCGTCGCGTGGAGGCGGTCCTAGTTGCCGTGGAATGACATTGCGTCGCGGCAGCTCGTGCCAGCGTTGAATGGAGCGCGCTTCACCCTCGCCGCGTGACTCTCTCTGTGGCGACGTGCTATGCATTGCACACGCATTGAAGGAGGGAATCACAATGTTAAGTTTCCACGTGCCGGTGAAGGTACAGGCGCTCATGACCGCCGCAGCGCTGGTGGCCGCATCTGGCGCGGCGAGCGCGACCGAGCAAGCATCGGCTGCGATGATGAATGCGAACGGGGAATCCGTGGGTTCGGTCACGCTGCGCGCTACCCCGCACGGCACACTCCTGCACGCGAAGCTGGAGAATCTGCCGGCGGGCGCCCATGCCTTCCACGTCCATACGGTAGGCGTCTGCGAGCCGCCCTTCACGTCTTCGGGCGGACATTTCAATCCTGGTGGGGAAAAGCACGGATTCGACAGCGCCGAGGGAATGCACGCGGGCGACATGCCCAACATCCACGTGCCGGACTCCGGTGTGCTGGAGATAGAGGTGCTGAACGCGCTTCTCAAGCTGGATGCATCGTTGTTCGACGCAGACGGCGCGGCTATCGTGATCCACGACGGGCCGGACGACTACGTGTCCGATCCGGCGGGCGCAGCCGGTCCCCGCATCGCCTGCGGCGTCATTACGCAGTGACTTCTCCCCGCTCGAAAGGACCGGGCGGGGCCAAATCCGGTTCGCATCCCGTGTTCAGTGCCAGGCGACATGTCCGCATGTTTCGGACATGTGCGTCCGGCCCTGATCGGCTGGGCGCTTCCCTTGTGTCAACCATCGGACAAAGGCCCCAGTTCTCTTTCCGAAGTTGCGAACCGATCTAAAGACGGGCCGCCAGCCGCGCACCCTGATCGATTGCCCGTCTGGCATCCAGCCCGGCTGCCGTGTCGGCACCTCCAATAATGTGCGGCGCGGTGCCGCCAGCCAATAGAGCATCGGCAAGGGCACGGTCGCTCAGCTGCCCGGTACAGAGCACAACGGTATCGGCGGGAACAACCTCGCGTGTCCCGTCACGACACGTGATGTGCAGGCCATCAGCGCCGACTTTCTCGTACTTAACGCCGCCTTCCATTCGAACGCTCTTCATCTGAAGCGCTGTGCGATGAATCCACCCCGTCGTGCGACCAAGTCGCCTTCCTGGCCGCTCGTCTTTCCGTTGAAAAAGGGAAACCTGCCGTCGTCCATGTGACGGATTCGGCCCGTCGGGGACAAGGCCCGCGCGATGCACTTCCGGATCCGTCACGCCCCATTCATCGCGCCACGCATCGAGATCCACGGTCGGGCTCGCCTCCGTGGTCAGGAATTCCGCAACGTCGAAGCCGATGCCACCGGCTCCAACGATCGCAACCCGTTCTCCTGCCACTTCTCGCCCTGTCAGGATGTCGGCGTAGTTCACCACGCAACCGCCCTCGACCGGAATGTTTGGATCCCTTGGCACAACACCCGTGGCAACGACAACCTCATCGAACCGTTTCAACTGTCCCGCAGAAGCTTCGGTGCCGAGGTGCACGTCCACGCCTCTCAGTTCCAGCATGTCTCGATACCACCGGACGAGTCCCAGAAACTCCTCTTTCCCAGGAACCCTGCTTGCCATGCCGAGCTGCCCGCCGATCTCGCTCGCCCTTTCGAACAATGTCACTGCATGGCCGCGCTCGGCCGCCACGAGCGCCGCAGAAAGCCCGGCCGGGCCTGCGCCCACGACCGCTATAGACTTCGGATTGTCGGCAGGACGATAGACCAGCTCGGTTTCATGCGCCGCTTGCGGATTGACGACACAGGTCGCGATCTTCATCTCGAAAGTGAAATCAAGACAGGCCTGGTTGCACGCGATGCAAGGCGTGATCTCGGGCGACCTGCCCTCGCGCGCCTTTCGCACGAAATCCGGGTCCGCCAGAAAGGGTCGCGCCATCGAAACCATGTCGGCGGCACCTTCCGCCAGGATCGCCTCCGCGACCTCGGGCGTGTTGATCCGGTTTGACGCAATCACCGGGATCCCGACCTGTCCCATGAGTTTCTCCGTGACCCATGAAAATGCGCGGCGAGGCACGCTCGCGGCAATCGTCGGGATCCGGGCTTCGTGCCATCCGATCCCGGTATTCAGGAGCCCAGCCCCTGCGTCTTCCACGGCCTTGGCAAGCTTGACGACCTCGGCCCAGTTCGAGCCGCCAGGCACAAGATCAATCATGCTCAGGCGATAGATCAGCATGAAGTTGGGCCCGGTCGCCTGCCGCACCCGACGCACGATTTCGACCGGCAGCCGCATCCGGTTTTCGAACGAGCCGCCCCAGCGGTCCGTTCGCTTGTTGGTACGGGTCACCAAGAACTGGTTCAGAAAATAGCCTTCGGATCCCATCACCTCCACGCCGTCGTACCCGGCCTGCTGGGCACGACGCGCCGTTGCAACGATGTCCGAAATTTGTTTCTCGATCCCTTCGTCGTCGAGCTCATTCGGCGTGTATGGCGATATCGGTGACTTTATCGGAGACGGCGCCACGCACTCCGGCGAATATCCGTAGCGCCCCGCGTGAAGGATCTGCATCGCAATTCGGCCGCCTGCTTCGTGGACGGCGCAGGTCACCCGCGCATGGTTGGCAATGTCCTCATCCGTGAACAGTCCGGCCGCCCCTGGCAGAACTGCGCCCTCGAGATTGGGAGCCATGCCGCCGGTCACCATCAACGCCACGCCGCCTTCCGCACGCCTCGCGTAGTAGGCAGCGACCCGGTCGAAGTCACCAAGCTCCTCGAGCCCGGTATGCATCGAACCCATGAGAATCCGGTTGGGCAGCGTCACGTTGCCTATGTCGAGCGGACGAAAGAGATGGGGATAGACAGCCATGGGGCAAGTCTGCCGCAGACCCGACAAAGTGTCACCCTGCTCTGTGGAATCAAGTTCGAATTGCATCAGCAGGCGCTTGACGATCATGTTTCAGCGGCGTTCGCCTATAGCGCCTATCCTTTGCTGAGACGGAGTCGTCGGCAACGGATCTCGCCAGGACAGTATCCTTCACGCCGTTGACGAAGTCCCGTCCACTTACGGTTTGGCGTGGAAATACGGTTCTCGATGATGTCGTGCGGAAACTTGGTGCCGGTCCGCACCGAAGTGTTCGAGCACGCGTGGCGGATGGAGGCTGGGGAACCGACCTGAGCCGGCGGTCCGAGCGCCGTTAACGACGCGAGAGCCCCGGAGACCGACGCGACGTCAACCATTCCGGAATCATCAGACATGGTCTTGAACGAAGCCTGAACTGCACCGTAAAGGTGTCGTGATCCGGGATGCCGCGCTCGGGCATCATGAAGCGGCAGGGACTCTGATTTCGAGCGCGCCGCATGGCGCAATGGCGGTGCATGGTCGGGCGCCGCAAGCCATGCAAGGCGGCGTGTTCATCAGCGCTTCATGGAAACCGTGACCGGTGGCGTTGCTGGCGCGGAAGCCTTCTACCCCGCCAAAGGCAGGATCGAAGTACTGCGTCCGCCCGCCGCACGCCTGTCCCCAAATCGTTGTTTTCCAACAGGGAATCACGCAACCATCGAGACGACAAGGCGAACTCTTAGGGCGCGATGCTCCTGCACCGTTCCGGGCGCAGGTGTTGTAGGTCAGTACGCAAAGTGATACGTCAAGCGCATATGAATGACAAAAAATCGATGCTTGGCTTGAATGGACCTGTTGTTGGAAGACTTCAAGCAATCGTCAGAATGGGCTGACATGGACCTGCATTGCGTGCCAAGCATCCACTACACCGGCGGCGGTCGCAGATGAACACCCACACGCAGAACGCGGCGGACACGATTGACGCACCCTCGGCTTATGTCGAAGGCTACGAAAGCGCCCGACGGTTCGACAGTGCGCTGGCTGACAGGTATGTCCGGCACACCATGATCGGCGATCCGGAGCTCGATCCGGTGATGGAGGAGATCTACTCGCTGCATCCGGCAATGCTTCACAAATTCGTCGCAGCGGGAATCGAGCAGCGGGACACGGAGTTGCGGGCCGCGCCAGAGCCGCTTCGCCGATTCTTCGAAGATTTCCGCGAACCGGAATGGCTGGACCACAGCGCCTTTCAGCCGGGCGTGCGCGCCTTTCACGCCAATGCGGACCTCATGCTGGTCGCGTTTGTCGCAGGCGTCCTGGTGGAAGGTTTCGCGACGCTCATAGCAAAGTCGTTCGCCACGACCGGCCGTGTCGCGGCCACCAAGAGACGCCTCCAGCAGAACAATCGCCAATTGCTCGAGATCTTCTTTCCAGGCGGACTCCAGCGGAACGGGGACGGGTGGAAGCTCTCGACCCGTGTGCGCTTCGTGCATGCGCGGATCAGGAGCCTGCTGGCGAGACACGAAGAATGGAACGCCGAAGCCTGGGGCACTCCGCTGAGCGCCGCTCATCTCGGATTTGCCATTTCGGTCTTTTCCAAGCGGCTCCTTGATTATTCCCAACTGGTGGGGGCGTCCTTCACGGAAGAGGAAATGGTGAGCATTCTCGACGTCTGGCGCTATACCGGCTACCTGATGGGCATTCCCGAATCGATCCTTTACGAGGACGGCGCAGAGGCGGACAGGATCCACCGGATTGCGAACATGTGCGAGCCGCCGCCCGATTCGGATTCGGCGGCGATGGCGAACGCATTGATCCACGCCGTCCCCGGGATCGTGGACATCAGGGACGATGAAGAGAAAAAACAGGTCATCTCCCTTGCCTACAAGCTGTCCCGTGCGCTCATAGGGAACGACTTGGCCGGGCATTTCCAGTATCCCGAGGTCCGGACTTTCGGAACCTTGTTCGGGTTCCGCATGAAACAGCGTCTCCAGCGGTACCTGAAAAGCGAGCTGATGGTCCGGGCGGACAATTTCAGCCAGCTCCTCCAGATTTCCGTATACGAAGAGAGCGGCCCGACCTACGATTTGCCTGACCATGTCAAGCACGAGAAGTCGCACCCATGGTAGATGGTGCGAAACTCGCGGTCGTGCGCCTCGCTGGCGAGGTGCCTGTCGCGGTCCCGGCTTCAACCTTCAGGGTAGCCTTCACAGAACGGGCCAAGAAAATTCGCGATTAGCCGGTTTGGGGCTTGTGCGTCTCATGACTCCCAAACTTCATCCTGACAATCCAACAACTCGGAATGTCTGAGACGAATGATCTCTCGGTTGTTCGGGTAATCGCCTGATCCGCCAATGTCTTTGTAGGTTGGATCCTCATTTCCAGGTCTTCGCAAAACCCCCATCAACGCGACGGCCGATTCCGGGCGGGACTCGAAGTGTGACGATCCCGGCGTGCTACGGCAGCGACGGGCTGCCCTCAGGAATCCGCGCCCAACTCGTTCACATCCAGCTCCCCCGTTCATATCTGTTTCTCCAGACATGCGAGGAACTTGGGCGGGGTCGATTTCCAGCTGGTCAAAGGCTCAGCCCTACAACTCCGTCGGCTGCGCGAGATTCGGAGAGCTCAACTTGGGAGCAGAGGCAAAGATGGGGGTTTCCTTTCAATAATTGACGCACGGGAAGAGCCCAGCCGATCAAGGCCGAGCGCAAAAGCCCGGAACATGCAGACTTGTCGTGAGGCGCTACACACGGGATGCATATCGGCATTTGCCCTGCCCGGTCATTCGACCGCCCAAACCTTGCCATGCCAATGCACAACGTCGTGCCGCGAAAGCCGAACAACGTAAGGTGCCACCCCATCGTTGCAAGTTCCCGAATACGATCCTCACTCTCTCTGGAGGAGGCAGCTGACTATCGCATAGCATACCGAGACGGCTCGGATCTATTTTGCCTTCGTCCATAGAACCATGCTAGGATTCTCTCATGAGCAAAAGTAGCGCGAAAGCACGTTCCGCGGCGACCAGACGATTTGTCATCAAGCCACTTGGCGAGGGCAAGGCGGCTAGGTTTTCCGAAGTCGAGGGGATGTCCTTGAGCAAGAAGTCTGCTAGCACGATCTCCGGTCTGAAACGGAGGGGGCTCAAAGGCGATGCACTCCGCACGGCGATAACGGATACCTTTGTCACGAAGCGGGACTAATGAGCCGCTATGACGCTACTGAAGATCCACTTTGTTACACTGGAACACACGTTCTGAAAAACAAGGCCGGCCTGCAAAATCAGGACGACTTGGATCAGTTCGAGCAGTTGATGTTTCTGACTCGGTCGGAAGAGCCATTTCCGGATGGGGACCTTGACTACGACCACTACAAACGGATTCATCATCACTTTTTTCAGGATGTCTATGATTGGGCCGGCCAATCACGTGAAATACGTACAGCCAAGGGTGGCAATTGGTTTTGCTACCCAGAGTATGTCGATTCCAAGATGGAAAGACTACTTTCCCAGCTGGCACGCGAGAACCACCTGGCGGAGATTTCTGATCGGACGCAGCTTGCCGTCCGTGCCGCTCACTACATCGCTGAGATCAACGCCATTCACCCATTTCGGGACGGCAATGGGCGCTGCCAACTGACTCTATTGGACATTCTCCTTGATGTGTCTGGGTTTGAGATGAACGAGGAGCTCATTGAGCCGGAGCAATTCATGTCGGCCATGATCACCAGCTTCCATGGAGACAATGTTCCCTTGGCAGAAGCGATCCTCCGCATGATGTCATAGAACTTGAATCGTAAGTTATTATTTTCATTATGTTATTTTTTTATCGGCGTTTTCTGCCTCGCTACCAGTCTCGTCGGAAGCCGCCAGACGGCGGCGCTTCTCGGCGTGCGCTCAACGGCCAACAAACCTGAACGTACGCCGCTACTCCGCCGGGACGGCCTCGCCCAACCCTTCAAGCGGCACTGCCAGCTTGTCCAGCATTTCCTTCGGAGCAACCTGAAGAAAATTACCCCGTTCATCCTCCCAGTGCTGCAAGATTTCGGCCGCCTTCCGGCTTCCGGTTTCCTCCATGTGCCGCTCCACGAGTCCCTTGAGTTGGTCCAGGTAATGACCCTCGCTGACCGGAACGCACACAACCGTGTCCAGATTTATGAGGGGCATTGATGCACCTTCGGGATCATGAAGATAGGCCATGCCCCCAGTCATGCCCGCTGCAAAATTTGCGCTGACCTTGCCGAGCACGACGGCGACGCCGCCAGTCATGTACTCGCAGCCATTGCTACCGCAACCTTCGACCACGGTCTCGGCCCCCGAATTCCGCACCGCGAACCGCTCTCCGGCGCGACCGGCCGCAAAGAGACAGCCGCCCGTCGCGCCATAAAGCACGGTGTTGCCAATGATCACGTTCTCGTCGGCCGCGAGCGGCGAGGCCATCGGCGGGCGAACAATGATCGTGCCGCCCGACAGGCCCTTGCCGACATAGTCGTTTGCATCGCCCGACACTTCCAGCCGCAATCCGGACGCCGCGAAGGCCCCCAGCGACTGTCCGGCGGATCCCTGAAGCTTCACCGTGAGATGGTTCGGCTGCAGGTTGTTGTGCATTCCGAACTTCCGAACGATATGGCTCGAGATGCGCGCTCCAATCGTCCGCTGCGTGTTCCGGACTGCATACGAGATTTGCATTTTCTCGCCGTCTTCAAGGAACCGCTCCGCATCCTTCACGATCTCGCCGTCAAGCGTGTCCGGCACCGGTGCCCTGTCGCGTGTCCGGTCGTAGACGATCTTCTCGGCGCCATCGACAGTGATCAGGAGCGGGTTGAGATCCAGGTCGTCCAGATGCGCCGATCCCCGGCTGACCTGGCTCAGCAGGTCCGCGCGCCCGATGACCTCGTCCAGCGATCGCGCACCGATCGAGGCAAGAATGTGGCGCACCTCCTGCGCATAGAAGGTGATCAGGTTCACCACCTTGTCCGCCGAACCAGCGAACTTCGCCCGCAGGCGCTCGTCCTGGGTGCAGACTCCCACCGGGCAGGTGTTCGACTGGCACTGGCGCACCATGATGCATCCCATCGCAATGAGCGCCGCCGTGCCGATCCCGTACTCCTCGGCACCCATCATGGCGGCCATGACGATGTCGCGACCCGTGCGCAACCCGCCGTCGGTGCGCAGGACCACGCGATCGCGAAGATTGTTCATCGCCAGCACCTGGTGCGCCTCAGTCAGCCCCATCTCCCATGGCAATCCGGCATACTTGATGCTGGTCGCCGGAGACGCGCCGGTGCCTCCGTTGTGGCCCGAGATCAGGATTACGTCCGCCATCGCCTTGGCGACGCCCGCCGCAATCGTTCCGACGCCCGAGGAAGCAACCAGCTTCACCGTCACCTTGCAGCGCGGATTGATCTGCTTGAGGTCGTAGATCAACTGCGCGAGATCCTCGATCGAGTAGATGTCGTGATGCGGTGGCGGGCTGATCAGCGAAACCCCGGGCGTGGAATGCCGGAGACGAGCGATCAGTTCCGTCACCTTCGCGCCGAGCAGCTGTCCGCCCTCGCCGGGCTTTGCACCCTGAGCGACCTTGATTTCGAGTTCGTCGCATTGGTTCAGGTATTCCGCCGTCACGCCGAAACGGCCGCTGGCCACCTGCTTGATCTTTGCGGAAGGATTGTCGCCGTTGGGCTCTGGCGTGGCATGCGCCGGATCCTCTCCGCCTTCGCCGGAGTCGCTTTTCGCGCCAATCCGGTTCATCGCCACGTTGAGCGTCTTGTGCGCTTCCGGGCTGAGCGCCCCGAGGCTCATGCCCGGGGTGACGAAACGCCTCCGTATCGAGGTGATGCTCTCGACCTTCTCGAGGGGAACCGGGTCGCCCAGCGGCTTGAAGTCCAGCAGGTCGCGCAAGTGAATCGGCGGCATCGCCTGCATCTTTTCCGAGTATTGCTGCCACATCGAATAGGACGCGCGCTGGCAGGCCGCTTGCAGCATGTGCATCGATGTCGCTTCCCAGGCATGCGTTTCGCCGCTGCTCCGCGCCTTGTAGAAACCGCCGATTGGCAGGACGTTTTCGCCTTGGAACCCGGAAGCATGGATCTGCTCCACCTTGGTCTGGATGCCGCTCACCCCGATCCCGCTGATCCGGCTCTGCATGCCGGGGAAGTACTCATTGACCAGCGCGCGCGAAAGCCCGACCGCCTCGAAATTCAGTCCGCCCCGATACGAGGAAATCACGCTGATGCCCATCTTCGAGATGATCTTGAGAAGACCGGTGTCTATTGCGACGCGATACCGCGCCATCGCCTCGGAAAGGGAACCGTCTATCAGCCCGCGCTCGATCCGATCGGCAATCGAATCCTCTGCAAGGTAGGCGTTGACCGTCGTGGCCCCGCAGCCGACAAGAACGGCGAAGTAATGCGGGTCGATGCATTCTGCAGAGCGCACGTTCAGGGAGCAGAACGTTCTTAGTCCCTTCCGGGTAAGCCAGCAGTGTACGGCGCTTGTGACAAGAATCATCGGCATCCCGACCTTGTCCTCACCGAGATTGTGATCGGTCAGTACAATGTGACCGGCCCCAGATCTCACGGCGTCCTCCGCTTCGGAGCGCACCCGGTCCAATGCCCGCAACAGCGCACCGCGGCCATCTCCCGCCGGAAACGTGCAGTCGATCTTGACCATGTCCGCATCGAACGTGGCACAGAGCCGGTCAAACTGGGCGTTGCCGACAAAGGGGGAATCGAGCATCAGGATCTCGGTCTGGCTGCTATCCTGGTCGAGCACGTTCTTCAGGTTTCCGAACCGGGTCTTGAGGCTCATCGCCCGGTACTCGCGCAAGCTGTCGATCGGCGGATTCGTCACCTGGCTGAAATTCTGCCGGAAGTAGTGGCTGAGCGGCCGGTACCGATCCGAAAGTACCGCGTTTGGCGTGTCGTCCCCCATGGACGCGATCGCTTCCTTTCCGTCTTCGACCATGGGCGCGAGCACGTGCTCAAGCTCTTCCACAGAGTAACCCGCAGCGACTTGCCGCTTTCTCAATTCCGAGCCCGTGAACATCGGCACCTCGGTCAGTCCCGAGAGCACCTCGTCCAGTTCCACGATCTTCTCGACCCATTCGCCGAATGGCTGCGATGCCGCCAGCAGGTCCTTGATCTCTGCATCATGAAAGAGCCGGCCCTCTTCGATGTCGACCGCGACCATCTGCCCGGGACCGAGCGCGCCCTTCTCGACGACCATCTCCTCGTCTACGGGCACCATTCCGATTTCGGATCCCGCAATCAGGAGACCGTCGCCGGTCACGGTGTAGCGCAACGGGCGCAGCCCGTTTCGGTCTAGTCCGGCACAGACCCAGCGACCATCGGTCATCGCCAGAGCGGCTGGTCCGTCCCAAGGCTCCATGACGGCATTGCAATAGGAGTACATGTCACGCCACGCCTGCGGAAGTTCCACCGCCTGCCGCGACCAGCTTTCCGGGACGAGCAGGGTCTTGGCCATCGGGGCGTTTCGGCCCGCGCGCACAAGGACCTCGAAGACAGCATCCAGGGCGCTCGAATCCGATGCGCCGTTCGGAATGATCGGCTTGATGTCCTCGGCAGTATCGCCGAAGGCGCCTGAGGCCATCCTGATCTCGTGCGACTTCATCCAGTTCACGTTTCCCTTCAGCGTGTTGATCTCGCCGTTATGCGCCAGCATGCGGAATGGCTGCGCCAGCCACCACTGCGGAAAGGTGTTCGTGGAGTAGCGCTGGTGGTAGATGGCGAATGCGCTCTCGAAGCGCTCATCCTTCAGGTCCGGATAGAATTCGGCGACCTGTTCAGCAAGCATCATTCCCTTATAGATGATCGATCGGCAGGAGAGGGAGCAGAGGTAGAGCTGGCTGACCTGCGCTGCCGCGGCAGCCTTTTCGATGCGGCGACGAACGACATAGAGTTCACGCTCGAAGGCTTCCTCGTCGACACCCTTGGAATTTGAAACCAGGATCTGCTCGATCTCGGGTCTCGTCGCGTTTGCCTTCTCGCCCAGGACGCTGACATCGACCGGCACATGCCGCCAGCCGTAAATCGAGTATCCCATCTGGAGAATCTCGGTCTCGACGATGGTTCGGCAGGTCTCCTGTGCACCGAAATCCGTTCGCGGCAGGAATACCTGGCCCACGGCCATGAGCTCGTCCTGCCGAGGCTCATGGCCGGTGCGCCTCACCTGGTCATGGAAAAAGGGCACCGGTATCTGCACGTGGATGCCGGCCCCGTCGCCCGTCTTGCCGTCCGCATCGACGGCACCCCGATGCCACACCGCCTTCAGGGCGTCGATTCCGTTCTCGACGACCTTTCGCGAGGACTTGCCGTCAATCGAGACTACCAGGCCGACACCGCAGGACGAGCGTTCAAATTCCTCGGCATAGAGGCCGTTCTCCGCCAACCACTTGCGGCGCGCAGCTTCCGCGGCTGCCCAGGCTGCGTCGTGCATGGTCATGCGCCGTCTCCGTCGGCAAACTTCGCCATGACTTCCGCCTCGGTCATGCCGCGCAACTCGCCCGCAAACGCGTATCCCTCCGGGCGATAGTCGGTGTAGATCTCGCTGGCCAGCATCAACCCGCCCGCGTTCTTGAACAGGCCCGTCGCGACATGCGTGACGCCTTGGTAGGGTCCGGACGCGGTCACCCGGTAGAACAGCGACGATCCGCATTCATCGCACCATCCCCTCTCCGCCCAGGCAGAAGTCGCG
>JAJEGW010000086.1 GCA_022819605.1 Silicimonas sp.
CCAGGCCTGGTGGCGGCGGTCCCCGCACAGGAATGAACCGGGGAGGCGGCGGCATGCAAGCGACAGGTTTTCCACAGGATTCCGCCTGCAACTTATCCACAGCCACCTCCTCTGTTCACTTCTGATTCTCCGATCATACGAGGGCGCCCTCAGGCGCCCTTTCCGGTTCCCGTCCGTTGTTCCTATCCGCTTTCGAGCGGCAGGGCCACGAAGCGCGGGTCGCCGTCCCGCTGCACCAGGATCACGATTGTCTTCCGGCCTGCTTCGCGGGTGTCCTCGATCTTGGCCTCGAACTCGGCAACGCTGCTGATTTCTTCCTGCCCGGCCTCGAGGATCAGGTCTCCGATGCGAAGGCCCTTTTCGTAAGCCGAGCTGTCTTCGACCACGTCCTGAATGATAAGGCCTTCGGCGGTTTCCGGAAGGCCGAGTTGTTCGCGAAGCGCGTCGGTCAGTTCGGAAAGCGTCAAGCCAAGATGCTTGCCGGACGTCGGGTCTGCGGCATTCGCCGAAGCTGGAATGGCGCCCTCGGCGTTCTCGCGGCGTCCGAGAGTGACCTTGAGCGTCAGGAACTCTCCTTCCCGGAAGACCTTGATGCGAACCTCCTTGCCGACAGTTGCCCCGCCGACTTGGCGCACGAGACCGCGCGTATCGTCGACTTCAACGCCGTCGAAGGAAAGGATGACGTCGCCGGTCTCGATTCCGGCGCTCATTGCGGGACCCTCTGGAACATCCGTTACGAGCGCGCCGCGAACCTCGGCAAGTCCGAGACCTTCCGCAAGATCAGCAGAAACGTCCTGGATGCGGACACCCAGCCATCCGCGCCGGGTTTCGCCGTAGTCGCGCAGCTGTTCGATCACGTTTTGCGCCACGCTTGCCGACATTGCGAATCCGATGCCAATCGAACCGCCGGTGGGCGAAAGGATCGCGGTATTCACGCCGATCACGTCACCATCCATGTTGAACAATGGGCCGCCCGAGTTGCCTTGGTTGATGGCAGCGTCGGTCTGGATGAAGTCGTCGTAGCTTCCCGCGAGCGCTCGGCCTCGGGCGGAAACGATGCCGACAGAAACGGAAAAGCCCTGTCCCAGCGGGTTCCCCATGGCCATGACCCAGTCACCGACACGGGCTTTCTCGCTGTCTCCCCAACTAACATGCTTGAGAGGCCTTTCGCTTTCGACCTTCAGAAGGGCGAGATCGGTATTGGCATCGGTGCCGACGATCTCGGCTTCGAGTTCAAATCCCTCGAAGAACTCGATCAGGATCTTGTCGGCAGACTGAATGACATGCCTGTTTGTGACGATGTAGCCGTCTTCCGAGATCACGAATCCGGAACCCAGGGCCTGGCCGCGCCGCGGACGATTGCCGCCGGGGTCGTTGCGCTCCATGAAGTCGCGGAAGAACTCCTCGAGCGGGGAGCCTTCAGGCACGATCGGGCCGGGCTGCATCGCGGTGGCCACCTTGGCGGATGTGGTAATGTTCACGACGGCCGGGCTGACCTCCTCGGCAAGCTCGGCAAACGTGTCAGGCCGTGACTGAGCCGAAGCTGCGATTGCCTGTGCCAGAACCAGCGCGGCACCGAGAACGAGAGACCCAAGCGCCGCCAGTCCGGGCATGCGCGACGGGGCGAATACAAGATCTTTCACGCTTTCCTCCATACGATCAAGTTTGCGTCGAACCAGGTACGACGTTTGATTGGCAGCATTTCAGATAGAGGGCGGTGCATTCAAGCCAATGTCCAATCGCGTCGCTTCACTCTGATGTGAAAGCGATGCCGCCATGTACAAGCCTCCGGGGGGCCGGACGAAAGTGCAGGTCCGTGTCGCCGCAACCGTTATACGCACTCGCCAGAAGCGAAAAAAGGGTGCCTCGCGAGGCACCCTTCTTCTTTCGGATTGTCCCTGAATGTCTTCAACAGCTGTAGTACATCTTGAACTCGACCGGGTGAGGCGTGTGCTCGTAGGCGTAAATCTCTTCCCATTTGAGTTCCATGTAGCCCTCGATCTGGCTGCGGGTGAAGACGTCGCCCTGAAGCAGGAAGTCCATGTCGGCTTCCAGTTCTGCCATCGCCTCGCGGAGGCTTGCGCAGACCGTTGGGATCCCCTCCAGCTCTTCAGGGGGCAGATCATAGAGATCCTTGTCCATCGGATCGCCAGGGTCGATCTTGTTCTTGATGCCGTCGAGACCGGCCATCAGGAGCGATGCAAACGCGAGATAGGGGTTCGCTGCGGGATCGGGGAAGCGAACTTCCACGCGCTTGGCTTTCGGACTCTCGGTCCACGGAATCCGGCACGACGCCGAGCGGTTCCGAGCCGAATACGCCCTCAGAACCGGAGCCTCGAAACCCGGAATCAAGCGCTTGTAGGAGTTCGTCGCCGGATTGGTGAAGGCGTTGAGCGCCTTCGCGTGCTTGAGCACGCCGCCGATATAGTAGAGCGCCTCCTGGCTGAGATCGGCATACCGGTCTCCCGCGAAGAGCGGCTTTCCATCCTTCCAGATCGACTGGTTCACGTGCATGCCTGTGCCGTTGTCGCCCGCGATCGGCTTGGGCATGAACGTGGCCGACTTGCCGTACGCATGCGCCACCTGGTGGATGACGTACTTGTACTTTTGCAGATTGTCTCCCTGATCGATAAGCGAACTGAAGATGAGGCCAAGCTCGTGCTGGCAGGAAGCCACTTCGTGGTGGTGCTTGTCTACCTTCATGCCCATGCGCTTCATCGTCGAGAGCATTTCCGAGCGGATGTCCTGGGCGTCGTCCACCGGAGGAACTGGGAAATAGCCGCCCTTGATGCCGGGGCGGTGGCCCGTGTTGCCCATTTCGTACTCGGTATCGGTGTTCCAAGACCCGTCGATCGCGTCGACCTCATAGCTGACCTTGTTCATTTCGACCGAATAGCGGACATCGTCAAAGATGAAGAACTCGGCTTCCGGTCCCCAGAATGACTCGTCGCCGATCCCGCTGGACTTGAGATAGGCTTCGGCTTTCTCGGCCGTCCCGCGCGGGTCGCGCTCGTAGTGCTCGCCGGTATCCGGTTCCACGACCGAGCAATGGACTGCCAGCGTCGTCTCCGCGAAGAACGGATCCATGTACGCGCTCGAGGTGTCGGGCATCAGCTTCATGTCGGACTGGTCGATCGACTTCCAGCCTGCGATGGAGGAACCGTCGAACATGAGCCCTTCTTCAAGGAAGTCCTCGTCCACCTCGTCGGCGAGCACGGTCACGTGCTGCAGCTTGCCTCGAGGATCCGTGAACCGAATGTCCACGTATTCCACCTCTTCGTCCTTGATCGTCTGCAAGACGTCCTTGTTGCTCATGGAGCGATCCTCCTGTCCTTACTCTGGATGCTGAATGATCACAGCGCTTCCGCCCCGGACTCTCCTGTCCGGATTCTGATGGCTTCGCTGATGTCGCTGACGAAAATCTTTCCGTCTCCGATCTTGTCGGTCTTCGCCGCGCCGACGATGGCCTCGACGGCCGCGTCGACTTGATCAGAGGGAAGCACGACCTCGACCTTCACCTTGGGCAGGAAATCCACGACATATTCGGCGCCTCGATAGAGCTCGGTGTGGCCCTTCTGGCGTCCGAATCCCTTCACTTCGACCACAGATATGCCCTGAACTCCGACATCCTGCAGTGCTTCCTTGACCTCATCAAGCTTGAACGGTTTGATGATTGCCTCAATTTTCTTCATGGCGTTGCCCCCTTGTGCATCTGGCATCAATCATCATGCGCAGCCTGTGCCCGCAATTGCGGCAACCGGAAGTCGCGCTTGGATGGAATGTGCCAAAGGTCCATCTGCCCGTTTTTTGGGCGCACCGCCTGAAAATCCGCCCGTTTTGGAACGCATGAACGTCATCCGCAATTCTCGTCGGCCGATTGCTCGCACGCACTCGGCGGCGGGTCAAGTGCAACGATTGCGGGCTGGGGACGAATTGCGAGACCGCTGCCTTGCCGGAACGGAAGTGCCTGCCGACAGCGCACGGTATTGGCGGATTGCCTCTGCAGCCAGGGCTGCTGCGACCAAGCCTGGAACATGACAATCGCCCGGTCTGGGTAGCACGAGATCTTCGAACGCATCGGTCAATGCACCCAGGATGCAACGATGGAGATCAAGACGTGACTGTTCCAGCGGCCTCAGCTAAATCAGTATGGGCCTGCAAGACTACCGGAGCGGGGAAATGCCAGAGCTTGAACGTCCAAGTGCGGAGCAACTGCCGTTTCGCGAGGCGCGGTCGTGACCGTCATTCTGACCGCCGACGAAATGCGAGCCGTTGAGCAGGCCGCCATATCGAGCGGGGATGTCACGGGGCTTGAACTCATGGAACGGGCCGGCAGGGGCGTAGTGGAGGCGATCTTCGAGGAATGGCCGGATCTGGCCAGAACGCCGCATCGCGCACACGTGCTTTGCGGCCCCGGCAACAACGGCGGCGACGGGTTTGTCGTGGCACGGCTGCTGAAGGAATGGGGCTGGGAGGTCGAGGCTTCGCTCCTTGGCTCTCCCGGGAAGTTGCCGCCGGACGCGAAGACGAACTACGAGAAATGGCGCCAGCTTTCCGGAACCGAGCCCGGCTTGCGGACAGGCAACGCCGATGTCTCCCTCGAGGCCGGGCCACGTCCCGACCTGCTGGTCGATGCTCTCTTCGGAACCGGGCTGTGCCGACCGCTCGGGTCGCCTTTCAGCGATGAACTGGAACGCTGGGGCGGAAATTCCGCTGACGGAAGCAATCGGGAAGAGCCGAGCCACGGAAGGCCCTTCCGGGTCGTTGCGGTGGACGTCCCGAGCGGGCTCTGCTCCGATAGCGGGCGTGTCCTCGGGGCAAGCATCCGGACCGACCTGACGGTGACGTTTCATGCGCCCAAGTGCGGTCACTTCCTGGACCGGGGCATGGACTTGTGCCGCACGCTGGCGGTGGCTTCCTTGGGCCTTGATGGTCTTGCCCGGACTTCTCGCGCGAACGCGGCACTCACTCCCGCGACGGGCACTCGACTGGCTGGTGCAGGCGTTGATCCATTCCGGCTGAGGAAAGTCCGGGGTCACAAGTACGACCATGGGCACGCCTTGGTTCTGTCAGGCGGACCGGGCCGAACCGGTGCCGCTCGGCTCGCGGCGCGTGGTGCGCTTAGAATCGGCGCGGGCCTTGTCACGATTGCATGTCCGGAGGCGGCGCTCGCGGAAGTGGCAGGCCAGACGACTTCCGTCATGTGCCGCGTGCTGGATGATGCTGATGCCCTTTGCGAAGCCCTTGAAGACGACAGGCTCACCGCGCTTTGCCTTGGCCCCGGCCTCGGGGTCGGAACGGGGGCGCGGGCCCTTGTCGAGACGGCACTTGCCGCTCCTCGATCACGAACCGTGTGGAACGGCGGAAGCACGCTGCCGAACAGTGGTGCGATCTGGCCGGAGGGTGACCTGAAGGGAGGTAGACCGGTCGTTCTCGACGCCGATGCGCTGACCTGCTTCTGCGAGGAACCCAAGTTTCTCTTCGACGCGCTTCATGAAGACTGCGTTCTTACCCCTCATGCAGGCGAGTTCGGGCGTCTGTTCCCGGACATAGCGGAGAGACTCGCGGCTCCCGCGACTGCCGGACCCGCGTATTCCAAGATTGACGCGACCCGCGAGGCAGCCCGGCGTGCAGGATGCACGATCCTTTTCAAGGGTCCGGATACCGTGATTTCGGATTCGAGCGGTCGTTGCGTGATAAACTCAAGCGTGCGAGAGCGGTACGCGCCCTGGCTTGCCACTGCTGGCTCGGGCGATGTTCTGGCGGGCTTCGTCGCTGGCCTTCTTGCCCGCGGATTTGCGCCTTCGGAAGCGGCCGAAACCGCCGCATGGATGCATACCGAATGCGCGATTTCGTTCGGGCCCGGACTTGTCGCCGATGACCTGTCGGAGGAATTGCCGAAGGTCTTCCGGCAGTTCTCCTGATGCCGGACGCCTGGGCGATGCAATCATGATGCCGAAGCGGGAAAATGCGTCGGCCCGATTGAATCCGGCGTCTTGCACCACTAGGACGGTTGCAAGTCCTCAGGGGATACCGATGACCGTTCGCAGCGACCTTGCCGAAACCGTTGGAAACACGCCGTTGATTCGGCTGAATGGTCCGTCCGAAGCCACCGGCTGCGAGATTCTCGGAAAGGCCGAGTTCCTGAATCCGGGCCAGTCCGTCAAGGATCGCGCCGCGTTGTACATCATTCGCGATGCGGTGTCGAAGGGTGCATTGAAGGCCGGAGGCACGATCGTGGAGGGTACGGCCGGCAACACGGGCATCGGCCTTGCGCTTGTGGGCGCCTCGATGGGGTTTCGGACGGTCATCGTGATTCCCGAAACGCAAAGCCAGGAAAAGAAGGACATGATCCAGCTCTGCGGGGCAGAGCTGGTGCAGGTTCCGGCCGTTCCGTACAAGACCCCCAACAACTACGTGAAGTATTCCGGGCGCCTGGCCGAGCGCCTGGCCGCGACCGAGCCCAATGGCGCGATATGGGCGAACCAGTTCGACAACGTAGCGAACCGCCAGGCGCATGTGGAAACCACCGGTCCGGAGATCTGGGAGCAGACCGGCGGCAAGATCGACGGGTTCACTTGCTCGGTCGGCTCGGGCGGAACGCTTGCAGGGGTTGCTCAGGCGCTGCAGCCCCGGGGCGTGAAGGTTGGTCTCAGCGACCCGGACGGCTCGGGTCTTTACAAGCTCTACACCGATCAGGACCCGCCCGACGGCGATTCGATCACCGAGGGGATCGGGCAGGGTCGGATCACGGCCAATCTGGATGGCTACGTGCCGGACTTCGCGTACAAGATACCGGACAGCGAAGCCTTGCCGGTCGTTTTCGACCTACTTGAGAAGGAAGGCCTTTGCCTTGGCGGGTCGACCGGCATCAACGTTGCCGGCGCGACGCGCCTGGCGAACGAGATGGGCCCGGGGCACACGATCGTCACCATTCTCTGCGATTTCGGCAACCGCTATCAATCCAAGCTCTTCAACCCGGATTTCCTGCGCGAACGGGGATTGCCCGTGCCGTCGTGGATCGGGCGCAGCGAGCGCATACTGCCGAAGGTCTTTGCAGAATGAAGACACGCATGAACCGCATTGCATTCTGGACGGTCTTGGCCTCCTGGACCTTGGTGACTTCCCTTGCGGTTGCGCAGGTTGCGCCGGACTTTGAGCGGTTTGACCAGTTTGCAGGCGCCGTTGAGACGAGCCTGGGCAACGACCAGCTTCCTGACAGCGGACTCCAGAGTCTCAGGAACGCCTTGGCCGAATGGCGGGACGAGTTCGTTGATGCAAGGGGCATCAACGCTGTTGATGTGGAGGCGCTGCAGGCCCAGATTGATGCGCTGGGCCCGCCGCCCGCAGAGGGCGGGACGGAATCCGCGTCGGTGACTGAGCGTCGAACCGTTCTGGAAGCTGCGCTGCAGGAAGCACTGGCGCCAAGGCTCCGGGCGGAAGAGGCCCATGCCCGGGCAGACGCACTGATCAGACAGATCGATTCGAGAATTCGTGCAAGGCAGACCGGCCGCTTGTTCGACCTTTCGCGAACGCCTCTGGACCCGAGACTCTGGTCCGGAGCGGCGGCGGCGATTGTCGACGTGGCGGCTGAGACGCGGGCGGAAATCGCGGCAAGTCGCCCAGGCACACTTGATTATTCAGCATTCTGGCAACGAATCGTGATCGCCGCACTGTTCCTGATCGCCGCCGTCGTCCTGGCTTCGCGTGGAGAACGCGTGGCAGCAGTGCTGATCGCACGTGTTGCGGCTGCGTCAGCCGAGCACGCGCGGCAATTGTCCGACTACGTCCTTTCGTTCGGCACGGTGCTGATGGCACTGGTCGGCGTGTCGCTCCTGAACGGGGCGCTGGTCTCGACCGACATGCTCGGCGTGACTAGCCGTGCATTGACCGCCGGATTCAATGCGATGATCGCGGGCACCGTGATCGGGTACTGGCTGGGCCGGCAGGTGTTCCCGAAGCTTGTGCCGGAAGGAACTGGACCGTCGCTCGGCGAGGACCAGCGTGCTCGGGTTCGGGCCCTGGCATCGTTGCTGGGTCTCTTTGCCGGGATTCTAGTACTGCATGATCTGGTTTCGACGGCCGCGGAGATCGATGATGACATCTCTGGTGTTCTGGCATTTCCGGTTCTGCTCGTGACGGGCATTGCGATGTGGCGGCTCGGGAGCATTGCCAGCGCTGTCGGCCGAACGTCGGAAGGCATGGATCCGGCTTTCGGTCATGGTGCCGTGCAGCTTCTTTGGCGTGCTGTGCAGGCCGTGGCAATTGCCGGTCCGGTTGTCGCGGCCATCGGACTTCAGGGCTTGGCAAGCGGAATCATGCTGCCGTCGATACTGAGCCTCGGGCTCTTGGCCTTGCTGATCAGCATCCATCATGCCTTGAGATCGGTCTATGGCCTGCTGCGCGGTCTTGACGCCGCCGAGGCACGTCAGGCCTTGGTGCCCGTGCTCGCAAGCCTCTCAATTGCGCTGGCGGCACTCCCGGTGCTTGCGCTGATCTGGGGTGCGCGAAGCACGGATCTTGCTGACGCGTGGACTAGGTTCAGGACCGGCGTAGCGTTGGGCGATTCGCTGATTTCGCCGACCGATCTGCTCACGTTCGCGCTCGTCTTTGCGGTCGGTTTCGTGGTGACGCGGCTGGTGCAGGGCACGTTGCGGTCCAGCGTCCTGCCGCGAACGCGAATTGACGCGGGAGGACGAAACGCAATTGTCTCCGGTGCCGGGTATGTCGGAATTGCGGTTGCCGCTGTGGCGGGTGTCAGCGCTGCCGGCATTGACCTGTCGTCGCTTGCGATCGTCATCGGCGCCCTGGGCGTCGGCATCGGATTCGGCCTTCAGAACATCATAAACAATTTCGTCTCGGGCATCATCCTGCTGATCGAACGTCCGATCAGCGAAGGCGACTGGGTCGAGGTCGGCGGGCAGATGGGCATCGTGAGGCGAATCAGCGTGCGCTCGACCCGAATCGAGACCTTCGACCGGAAGGACGTGATCGTGCCTAACGGGGACCTGATATCCGGTACTGTCACGAACTGGACCCGCGGCAACCTGACCGGACGGGTCGTTGTTCCAGTGGGGGTGGCTTATGGTACGGACCCGGCAAAGGTCGAAAAAATCTTGCGCGAGATTGCCGAGGCGCAGCCGGAAATCTCCACGGATCCTGCTCCATCGGTGATCTTCAGGGGATTTGGGGCCGACAGCATGGATTTCGAGATCCGGGCCATTCTGGATGACATTAACTACGGGCTGGCCGTGCGGTCGGGCATCAACCATGAAATCGTCCGGCGCTTTGCCGAAGAGGACATCGAGATTCCGTTTGCGCAGCGGGATGTCTGGCTGCGAAACCCCGAGACGCTGGCATCGCAGGGCGCATCGAACCGAGAGGCAACGCCTCCGGTCGACACGGGTGCACACGGATCTGGATCAAGCGGGGACGCGGAGTGACTGAAGAACTCTATCGCGATGCCTACCTTCGCGAGGCAACCGGCCGTGTGGCTTCAATCAATGAGCGCGGCGGGATCGTTCTGGACGCTTCCGTGTTCTATCCCACTGGCGGTGGCCAGCCCGGAGACAGCGGACTGCTGCGCTGGCGGGGAGGGGAAACCCGAATCGTCACGACGGTCAAGGACGCCGGTCGTCCGGTCCTGGTGCCGGAAGAGGGCGCATCTTTGCCCGCGCCGGCCTCTGAGGTGCAGCAGGTTCTCGACTGGAACTGCCGTTACGGGCACATGCAGGTTCACACGGCCTTGCACCTGCTGTCCGTCGTGATTCCTCTTGCCGTGACCGGCGGGTCGATTTCCGCTGACAGGGGGCGGCTTGATTTTGACATGGTCGACCCGCCGGAGGACAAGGAGGCGCTGGCAGACGAGTTGAACGCGCTCGTTGCACGCGATCTCGAAGTCACCGAAGACTGGATCACGGAGAAAGATCTCGACGCCAATCCGGGGCTCGTGAAGACGATGTCGGTGCAGCCGCCACGTGGTGCCGGACGCATTCGGCTGGTAAGGATAGGCATCGGTGACGAGCAGGTCGATCTGCAACCTTGTGGCGGAACCCATGTGGCAAGAACTGGTGAAATCGGGTGTATCCGCTTGGGCAAGGTCGAAAAGAAGGGCGCTCGCAACCGGCGTGTATACCTGCACCTTGATCCCTGACCCGAACTGCATTTCCATTGGCCTGATCGCCCGTGCCGGGATCCCCTGTTGATCGCGGAAGAGTGACCCGAAATTCCGGTTCGCGTGGAGTTTGGTGAAGTCGCAGCCTGACCTGCCTGCGATCCTTGGACACGGTTTCGAGATCATTCATGAGGGCCAGTTCCTGCCGCACGACGGGTCCCTTGCTGCCAGATGTGCTGAAACCGACCGTTCCTTGTCCTTCCGTCGACACTTGCATGCCAGGCGCTGAAGCGGCTATGGAGCATGCACCGGAGAGGTGGCCGAGTGGTCGAAGGCGCACGCCTGGAACGCGTGTAGGCGGGAAACCGTCTCCAGGGTTCGAATCCCTGTCTCTCCGCCATCTGCACCTTGCGAACCCGAGATGAGTTCTGACGGAGTCTCTCATTTCATAGGGTCTGGCAATGGGATGCGGTGAGGCAACTTGGTAGTGATGTACGCCAGCGAACGGCAATCGGGTATAACATGTTGTTGGGTGGTCTCCGTCCTTGCTGCGGGTGCATTCTTAAGCAAGTTGAACACTCGCGAGACGAGAAGTGCTGCGCCACGCCTCAGACGACCACGATGATCGTCCGCATGTGTGGCGCGCTGAGAGACTTCGTGCCGCCAAATTCAGGCCACGACTGTTCCTAAAAAAACGTGAGCAAATGCAATCGCGACGTGATCCGGCGCGACAAGGGACGAGTTGAAGCGGGAGCCGTCAATCGGCTTGAGGCGGCATTGAACCATGCCTTCGCCGCTCCGGAGCCGACGCATAGTTCGCTGGCGACGGCAGAGGTGAACGCAAAGAACCGGGGTCGATCCAGGTCTGCCATCCGAATTCAAGGGGAGAGTCCCATTGGATCACAAGGACTTCCAATGCCACCCATTGCCGCACCGCCCGGTGGCGGCTCCGAGCAGCCGCCAGTTGATCGAGAACAGCGTCGACCTGCAAAAAAGGCCAGTGCACCTGATGCGCGGCGACGAGCAGGTTGCTTTGGCGACCCGCGATGAGCCGAACCGCTTTGGTCCATTTGCCGATGATCTCCGGGCTAAACAATGTGGTGGATGCAGGCCCGTTTCGATCGTCGAGAGATTTTGAACCGAGTGCTTGGGTCTGCCCCGGATGGCATTGAATTCCTCGATCCGGACCTGTTGCTTCGAGATGACAGTTCATGCGTGTGTGCTCATCGCAACCGATCGCGGTAACGGGCACGCCGTCTCATGCATTGTCCCGCAGGTCTTGAATTGGACCAAGCAATGGTCCATTCTTTCTCACCGAGGAGTGCAATATGGAACTTGCAATCACCGATGCAAAGGCCCGTCTGACCGATCTCGTTCGCAGAGCGGAGGCTGGGGAAGAAGTGGTGATTACACGGCACGGTCACGCGGTCGCGCGGCTTGTGGCGCTGCGCGCGCGACCAAGCGCCGAAGACCGAGCCAAAGTGATTTCCGCCGTTCGGGCGCGTGCTGCCGCCAAGGTCGTCGAAGGCCCATCTGCGGTACGGAGCCAGGACTTCCTGTATGACGACGAGGGTCTCCCACGATGATCGCCGTCGACACGTCCGCCCTGATGGCCCTTCTGCTGGCCGAGCCCCAAGCCGACCAGATCGCGGCGATCCTCAAGGCTGAAGACCATGTCGTGATCTCGGCCGGCACCCTCGCCGAGGCCCTCATCGTGGCCGCGAGGCGCGGCGTCGCAGAGGAATTGACGCTGTTGATTGACGGGATCGGCATCCAGGTCGACAGTTTTGGAGTGGAAGGAGCAAATGCTGTCGCCGAAGCTTATTCTGCATGGGGCAAAGGCCAGCATCCTGCCGGCCTCAATTTCGGCGACTGTTTCGCCTACGTGACCGCAGTGTCCAGCGGTGCTTCCTTGCTCTTCGTAGGCAACGACTTTTCGAAGACTGATGTCGCCGTCGCCATGTGAGCACTGGTGACGCCAATTCGATGCCAACTCCGTTCGCGTCGATTGGCGACCCGAACCGCGCTTTTTGGGGATGTTCTCATTGAAGTAATAAGTGGAGAGCAATGGCTGCCGGACCCGTCCGTTCCACCACTCCGGCACAATGGACCGGCACGTCGTGCAGGGCGGCGTCGCGGTGCCGCCTGTACCCGCAGGTCACAGCGCAAGGGGAAGCCCTGGACTATACGCCATTCCGCGCACAGAATCGATGCTGACGGCGCCCTGGATTTGTGGTGGCTCCCTCGGGTGGCAGCCGTTCCTGCCAGAAAATTCCCCACCTGACTTGCCAGTGCGGAACCTTGCGGTAGCCTTGGAGAAATTCACGGGTTGCATGTCCAATCGTCGGTCGGGATCTGAGCAAGGCCTTGTCAAAGAAAATTCCACACCCTGCGCAGGAACCGCGGCAACCGGACCTGTTTGAGGAACGGATGCCGACATGGGGCACGATCGAGTGCCATCGTTCCGTGCCTGATGTCGAAGGGCTGAATGATCAGGAAGTCACTGAACGGATTCCTTCGGCGAACGTATCTCAAGTTCAGGCTTTGTGCGATCAGGTGCTGGCGCGCGGCATCGGTGACGATGCCATTCCTGCCCTCGAATCCCTTTGGAAGAAGTTCTTCGGATTCGGCGTCAACGGACCGTTGCGTGAGCAACGCTGTGTTCTGAAGACTTTGGCGAAGGTCGGAACCCACTTGTCAAGGCAGGCGCTCACCAGGATCGTTGATGCTCCGGACTTGATTGACGCGCTGCTTCCGCTCGCGCTGGAATGCGCGACGGAAGCAAATCTCGCGTTGCCTGGAAAGAGCGTCACGTGCTGGCTGGAGGACAATCGAACGGTTGTGCGAGAATTCGCGTTCAAGCTTGCCAGGAACTGCACTCCACCAGTGCCGAAACACGAGCTTGAGAAAGGTCTCATGGACACGGAAGCAGCGGTCCGGCGGGCTTGCCTGACAACGATGGGACAATTTGGTCATGAACGTGCAAAACCGGGATTGCTGGAAGAACTTGAAAGAAACCCGACCAGCGAAATCGTGACGGCACTGGCAGGCATACTTGATGACGACATCATCACGCGACTCGGGCGATGTGCCATGAAGCACGGACGCCTGAGAGAACAGATCGTCGAGGAACTCGAAAGCAGCGACGAAACCCGGGCGCTCAAGCTCGTCGAAAGGCTCAAGGGCCTGAAGTGAGCTGATCTGCACGCCATCGTCGCGCCTCCGTGTCTTGCCGGACTCGCGGCGGGGCTATCAGCTGCAGAATGGAAGAAGGGCTGCATCTGTGCCGGTTGCGTTCAAGCTTTGAAACTGCCCGCCGAATCGAGTGTCCTGCGAACATGACCGCCACACGATTCGTCTTCCTGTTCCAGATCGTCGGCATTCTTGCCATTGGCGGCACCGGCGGTTCGCTGGCCTTTTGGGTCGGGCTGCCGATGCCATACCTTACGGGAAGCCTGGCCTTCGTCGCGGCATTCACGATTTTCCGAACCAGGAAGGGTGCGCGCGAAGTGCAGTTCCCGCAATTGCTGCGCATGATTTTCGTCGCAGCGATCGGTGCCATGATCGGTGCCACGTTCACGATGGATCTCGTGGCAGTCGTTCCATCGCTGGGCCTTTCCATGATCGCAGTGGTGCTGTTCGTCGTCATTGCGCTTGCCGTGAACTACGCGTTGTTCCGCAAGCTGGGTCGATATGACAGGACGACGGCCATCTTTGCTGCGATGCCCGGCGGGCTGGTCGAGGCCGTCATGTTGGGAGAACAGGCTGGAGGGGACGTGCGGGTTCTCAGCGTTCAGCACTTTGCCCGGGTCGTCCTTGTCGTCATGATCGTGCCGTTGCTTTTCCTGCTCTGGACGGGCGAGACGGTTGGCAGCGCCGCCGGTCAGAGTTTCGAGGAGGACGCCTACAGGACAGCCGACATATTGCTGATTCTGGCGCTGGCAGCGGCGGGAATGGTTCTCGGTCCGAAACTTCGCCTGCCAGCCGCGCACATGGTCGGTCCACTTGTTCTCAGTGCGGCCGCCCATGTTTCGGGACTGGTCGACCTCAGCAGCCCGGCCTGGTTCCTGAACATGGCCCAGCTGGTTGTTGGATCCGGGCTGGGCGCGACGTTCGCCGGATCGACTGGACGCCAGCTGATCAGGGCATTCAGCCTAGGTGCAATCTCAACCGTTGTGATGCTCGCGCTCGGCATAGGCTTTGCCATGACTCTTGCCGAGTTCATGCTGGTGCCGGTCGACGCCTTGTTCATCAGTTTTGCGCCTGGCGGCGTGACGGAAATGGGCTTGATCGCGCTGAGCCTAGGCGTGAGCCCGGTCGTCGTGGCCTGCCACCATCTGTTCCGAATCTTCGTGACGGTCCTGGTGGCAGGGACAATCGCGAGAAATGCCCGCCGTCGGATATCTTCCGCCAAAGGAGGAAGTGGCGAGCCAACCGGTCGGTGATATTCGCGCAAGGACAGACCGAAACCGGCGAACCATGACATGCACTGCACTTCGCGTGCACCACGAACCCATGCCCTCCATGGATCCTGCCTGTCAATGTGGATTTCTGGTTGAATTCCTGGCGGCTCCACGCCGTCCTCCAAGACCTGGTCGCTCCCGGAAACGGCGGTGACGGTACAGGGTAGTTCCCGTGACATGTCAACCGCACTCCTGCCCAGGCACTGGTCCGCATCGAATGGAGCGCTGCAGCACCATGCGGCACGCGTTTCATCGATATATGGGCATCACGCTCCAGAGTTTCACAACATATTGACTTTCTCTTGACTTTGTTCGTTCAATGTTCTAGATATTTCACATCGCAGCCCTGTGCGGGGGAATCGCCATGACCATGCACCAGACCATCCGACCTGCGGAGCGACCGGATTATGCCAATCTCCCTCCGCTCCGGCCTACCGATCGCCAGTTGCAATATGCCGAGAAAATAGCGAACTCGGCCGGGATCGCGCTGCCCACGGACGCGCGGCTGGACCGCGCCGACCTGTCGCGCTGGATCGAGGCAAACCGGCATCGCATTGCGCGCTCGAAGCGCGTCGCGGACAATCTTCCGACCGCAAGGCAGATTGCATGGGCCGAGCGCATCGCCCGCAGTCGAAAGCGCACCATTCCGGACGAGTACTACAAGAGTCGCGAATTGCTCGCGAAATGGATTGACGCAAACAGCTGGTGAAGGAAATGCCGCACGCCTGAGGAATGCGGCCTCGCCCTGACGGATCCTCGCCGTTTCGCCCGGTTCTTCGCCATAGCAAGCTTGACTCTGCGTTCCCTCTAACTTGAATTCCAGCGACGGTTGAGCGAGAACGAGCGCCCGTGGAAGCGTCATCGGTTCGGACGGTGCGCAGTCGGGAGCCGAAACTGCCCGCAGGTTACGTGGTCCGGGTCGCAATCCGCCGCAAGGCGGGTTCGGCGGCACCGGCAAACCATGCTCGGTTAAGGCA
This sequence comes from Silicimonas sp., assembly GCA_022819605.1. Lineage (GTDB taxonomy): Bacteria > Pseudomonadota > Alphaproteobacteria > Rhodobacterales > Rhodobacteraceae > JAJEFO01. The sequence continues at coordinate 15,555 of JAJEGW010000086.1, forward strand.
AAAGTGACAAAGTGGACTGTGGAGAATGATCGAATCGAAGAAGGCTGGCGCGACCGAGAAAGCTGCAGACGCTCTGAGGGGCAACGCCCTCAACGGCTTGTCATCGGAGATCGAGAAGCCTCTCTGCGGGCGTGACAATTTGACACCAGGCATTGTCCAAATTGGCGTCGGCGATTTTCACAGGGCACATTTGGCATGGTTTGTTCGCCGGCTGATGCAGCAGGGGCAGGCGTTGGATTGGGCGACTGTCGGAGCAGGCGAGCGTCCGGGTGCGGCGCGAATTCGTCCACGCGCCTGGTTGGAGCAACGAGAAATCTACGGCACACTTGTCGAAGTACCCAGGTTTGTCGAAGCCTTTGAAGAGTGGCTAGGCGTGATCTGGTCGGATGGTACGGCAACGGCGCTTGACCGTTACGCGCTCGACCGGTCAGCGACTCCTACCGGAAGCGGTATCCTGCGGGGTGGACAGATGACTGCGGGTACAGAAGCGCTACGGACTCGACCGCCGAATTGAACCGCCATTGAAGAACAAGACGATCGACATGCCAAGAGACAGCCTCAGCATTTCCGGCACGGATGCCCTCCGAAAGGGGATTGCGCTACACCTTCGGACGTCCCTGGGAAAGGATCCCGAACATGCCACCTTCTACGACTGGCGAATGGCGCTGTCGTTGACGTTGCGCGATCTGGTTGTGGATCCCTGGTTTGCCTCGACCCGCGAAACCTACAAGGCCAAAGCCAAACGGGTCTACTATCTGTCAATGGAGTTTCTGGTCGGCCGGTTGATCGAGGACGTGGCCGCAAACCTTCGTGTCGAAGCGGCGGCGCGCGAGGCGATGGAAGCGCTGGGTCAGGATTATTCCGCAGTCGTTGCGGACGAGCCGGACGCCGCGCTTGGGAACGGCGGGCTGGGACGGCTCGCAGCGTGTTTCATGGACAGCCTCGCATCGTTGGCGATCCCTGCTTACGGCTATGGCATCCGCTACGAACAGGGCCTGTTCGAGCAGCATTTCGACAACGGAGCGCAGGTCGAAACCGCCGAGACCTGGCTGGAGCAGCGCCATGCCTGGGAATTTGAGCGCCCGGAAGTGTCTTACCCGATCCAATTCGGCGGCAGAGTTTCGGAGAGTGACGGCAAGGCGATCTGGTGGCCGGAAGAGACCGTCACCGCCATGGCATATGACACGCCAGTGGTTGGCTGGAGAGGCAAATGGGCCAACACCTTGCGGCTTTGGGCGGCAAAGCCCACGAAGCTCTTTGATCTCGAGAGCTTCAACCGCGGCGACTATTTGGCTGCAAACGCACCGGAAAGACTCGCGCGGACGATTTCGCGGATCCTCTATCCGGATGACACGACGGACCTGGGCAAGGAACTGCGACTCAAGCAGGAGTACTTCTTCACGTCCGCGTCGATCCAGGACATTCTTCGGCGATTGATCTCGGAAGGCCATTCTCTTGGCGGTCTTGGAGACCACGTGGCGATTCAGCTCAACGACACGCATCCCGCGATTGCGGGTCCGGAGCTCATTCGCCTGCTCGTCGATGAACATGGCATGGAGAAGCGCCGGGCAGTCGAGACGGCGCGCGCGTGCCTGGCGTTTACCAATCATACGCTTCTGCCTGAGGCGCTGGAGCGTTGGTCAGAAGACCTGTTCGCGCGGATTCTGCCGCGTCACCACGAGATAATCCGCTTCATTCAGGAAGATCACCAGCGCCGCAGTGGCAGCGAAGTTCGCGTCATCGAGAATGGCGAAGTGAAAATGGGTGAACTTGCCTTCATGATGGCGCATCGGGTGAATGGCGTGTCGGCACTTCACTCGGACTTGGTCAGACAGACGGTCTTCGCGGAACTGCACGACGCCTATCCCGAACGCATCATCAACCAGACCAACGGCATCACGCCGCGACGCTGGCTCTATTCCTGCAATGCGCCGTTGCGCGATCTGATTGATGAGACCATCGGAACCGGCTGGACGGATGATCTTCAGCGGCTGTCCGAACTGCGCGCAAGCGTGGAAGACGCAGGGTTTCGGGACCGGTTCCGCGCCGCCAAGAAGCAAAACAAGATGCGCTTTGCCAATTGGCTGAAGGACCGCAACGGCGTGTCGATCGATCCCGACGCCATGTTCGATGTCCAGATCAAGCGAATTCACGAATACAAGCGCCAGCTCATGAACATACTAGAGACAATTGCGCTCTGGAACGAGATCAAGGATGCGCCCAACGGCGATTGGACGCCGCGCGTCAAGCTGTTCGGAGGAAAGGCGGCGCCCGGCTACGTCATGGCCAAGTCGATCATCCGTCTCATCAATGATGTGGCGGTCACGATCAATGGCGACAGGGCCACCCGGGATCTGCTGCAAGTCGCTTATCCGGCAAATTACAACGTCTCGATGGCGGAGGTCCTGATCCCTGCTTCCGACCTGTCCGAGCAAATTTCGACGGCGGGCATGGAGGCATCAGGTACAGGCAACATGAAGCTGTCGCTGAACGGCAGCCCGACGATTGGCACGCTGGACGGAGCAAATGTCGAAATTCGCGAGCATGTGGGCGTCGAGAACTTCTTCCTGTTCGGTCTCTCGGCAGAGGAGGTCATGGATCGCCGAAAGTCGGCGGGGTTTGCGCGCGAGGCAATCGAGACCAGTCCACGCCTAAAGCGCGTGCTTGATCAGGTGGCTACTGGCGTGTTCTCCGGGGGCGACACGGAGCGCTTCCAAGGCCTGCTGCAGAACCTGTTCGACCACGACTACTTTTTGGTGACCTGCGATTTCGACGGCTATTTCGAAGCGCAGCGCAAGGTCGATGGCGCATACAAGGACACCGACAACTGGACCAGGATCGCCGCGCTGAACACTGCCGGCATGGGCTGGTTTTCGTCCGACCGGACAATACAGGGATACGCGAGAGACATCTGGGGTGCGTCCTCACTGGCGTGAAGAGCAGCTGGATGACGTCCCCGAACAGGGCTTGATGACATGATGCCACTTGATGACGCCCGGAAGATCGCTGCGGGAACGCATGCGGATCCATTTTCGGTGCTTGGCTTGCACTGCGTTGACGGCAATCAGACGATCCGCGTCTTCGTGCCCGGCGCGACCGAGATAGAAGTGCTTGACGCAAGCACGAGGCGCCGGGTCGTGACCCTCAGACAGGTGGCCGACGCACCGGGTGTCTTCTCTGGACGGACCGCCCGTCGAAAAGGGCCGTTCGCCTATCTCCTGCGCATCATCAAGGGTTGCAAGGAGTGGATTGCCGAGGATCCGTACAGATTCGGGCCGGTGATTGGCGACCTGGACGAGCACCTGATTGGTGAGGGCGCGCATCTGAGTCTTTGGAAAGTGCTTGGTGCGCATGTGATGAAGCATGAAGGCGCAGACGGCACGCACTTTGCGGTCTGGGCGCCAAGTGCGATCCGCGCGTCGGTCGCGGGAGATTTCAACAATTGGGACGGTCGGGTTCATGCAATGCGTCGGCGGGGCCAGACCGGTGTCTGGGAATTATTCCTGCCCGGTGTCGGAGAGGGCGAGGCCTACAAGTACGAATTGCTTGGCCCGGACGGTCATCTCTTGCCGCAAAAGGCCGATCCGTTCGGGTTCGGCGCCGAACACCCGCCCGGGACCGCGTCCGTGGTACGATGCCTGGACGGTCACGCCTGGACAGACGAGGCGTGGATGTCGACGCGCGAGACACGGCAGCGCATCGACCAGCCGATCTCGATCTACGAGGTCCATCTGGGGTCGTGGCGGCGTGCTCCGGAAGACGGGCACCGGTCCCTGTCATATGTGGAACACGCGACGCAGCTCGTGGCCTATGCCAGGGACATGGGCTTCACGCATGTTGAGCTGATGCCGATTTCCGAGTTTCCGTTTGACGGTTCCTGGGGTTATCAGCCAATCGGCCTTTATTCGCCCACGATACGCTATGGGACGCCGGACGAATTCCGCCGCCTTGTCGAGGCCTGCCACGCTGCTGGACTTGGTCTGATTCTGGACTGGGTTCCGGGCCATTTCCCGGAGGACCAGCACGGCCTGGGTCGGTTCGACGGGACGTCGCTTTACGAGCATGAGGATCGCCGCGAGGGCTTTCACCCTGACTGGAACACGCTCATCTACAATTTTGGCCGTCGCGAGGTGTCGAATTACCTTGTCGCCAATGCGCTCTACTGGCTGAAAGAACATCACGTGGATGGCCTGCGTGTCGATGCGGTGGCGTCGATGCTATATCGTGACTACTCGCGGAAAGAGGGTGAGTGGATCCCGAACAAGCATGGCGGTCGCGAAAACCTGGAAGCAATTTCCTTTTTGCAGCGGACCAATGCCGTCGCCTACGGCGACGTGCCCGGAATCATGATGGTCGCCGAGGAAAGCACGGCTTTCCCGGGCGTCTGTGACCGGGTGGACCAGGGCGGGCTCGGATTCGGGTTCAAGTGGAACATGGGCTGGATGAATGACACGCTGGCATACATGGGCGAGGATCCGGTTCACCGAAAGTTCCACCATCACAAGATGACCTTCGGGATTGGCTATGCCTTCTCGGAGAATTTCATCTTGCCGATCAGCCATGACGAGGTGGTTCATGGCAAGGGATCGATGCTCGACAAGATGCCGGGCGATGGGCTCGACAAGTTTGCCAACCTGCGCGCTTACTATGGTTTCATGTGGGGTCACCCCGGGAAGAAACTGCTCTTCATGGGCTGCGAATTCGCGCAGGGGCGGGAATGGAACCACGACACTGCGCTCGACTGGCATCTGATCGACAACGACCTGCATGGCGGCGTGCAGAACCTGGTTCGGGATCTGAACGGGCTCTACCGGCGCACGCCGAGTCTCTATCAGCTCGACTGCAAGCCTGGCGGGTTTCAGTGGGTTGAGGACGGCGCGGGCGATGAATCGGTCTTTGCCTGGGTCCGGCGCGGTGAGGATGGAAGTGCCCCTGTGCTGGTCGTCTGCAATTTCACTCCGGTGGAACGACAGGATCGGCGCATCGGCGTTCCGGAGCCGGGCTTCTGGGCCGAACGCTTGAATACCGATGCGGAAGTCTACGGGGGTGGAGGACGGGGCAACCAGGGTGGTGTCGACAGTGAAGTGATCGCGGCATCAGGGTGCGCGCACTCCTTGCGCCTGACCCTGCCGCCGCTATCCACGCTGCTTTTCGAACTAGAGGGCGGTTTCTGAGGAGCCGTGTCCAATTCAGAGGGAGGGACAGGAATGGATCGAGAGGCACACAAGCTTGCTCAGCAGTCGATGGCATTCGTGCTCGCAGGCGGGCGAGGCAGCAGATTGTATGAATTGACTGACCGCCGGGCCAAGCCGGCCATGTTTTTCGCCGGCAAAAGCCGAATCATCGACTTCCCGCTTTCGAATGCCGTGAATTCCGGCATTCGGCGCATCGGTGTTGCCACCCAGTACAAGGCGCATTCGCTCATCCGGCACCTGCAGCGGGGCTGGAGCTTCTTTCGCGCCGAGCGGAACGAGTCGCTGGACATTCTCCCTGCTTCTCAACAGCTCAACGACGAAAACTGGTACAAGGGAACGGCGGATGCGGTGTCGCAGAACGCCGAAATCGTCCGCAGCTACGGACCGAAGTACATCGTGATCCTCGCAGGCGATCACATCTACAAGCAGGACTACGCGGTGATGATCGCGCATCACGTGGACAGCGGCGCGGACGTCACCGTCGGCTGCATCGAGGTGCCGCGCATGGAGGCGACAGGCTTCGGAGTGATGAAGGTCGATACCGAAGACCGCATTCTTGAATTCGTAGAGAAGCCGAAGGATCCGCCCGTCATGCCCGGGCACCCGGACATGGCACTGGCCAGCATGGGCATCTACGTATTCGAGACCGAGTATCTGCTGAAGCTGTTTGACGAGGTGAGGGGCGACCTGGATTACGGCCACGACTTCGGCGGTGACCTGATCCCGAGGATCGTCAAGGAAGGCAAGGCGATTGCGCACCCCTTCAGTCGGTCCTGCATCCGGTCGTCGATGGAGGAGAAGGCCTATTGGCGCGACGTGGGCACCGTTGACGCATTTTGGCAGGCCAATATCGACCTGACCGATTTCAAGCCGGAACTCGATCTCTACGACCAGTCCTGGCCGATCTGGACGTATTCCGAACTGACGCCCCCGGCGAAGTTCATTCACAACGAGGACGGACGGCGCGGACATGCGATTTCCTCGATAGTCTCGGGCGGGTGCATCATTTCAGGCTCCAGCCTTGAACGCTGCCTGATGTTCACCGGGGTCAGGACGCATTCCTACTCGCAACTCGAGGGCGTGGTTGCGATGCCCTACGTCGAAATCAACCGAAACGCGCGGATCAGGAACACGGTGATCGATCGCGGTGCTGTCATTCCGAAAGGACTGGTCGTTGGCGAAGACGCCGAGTTGGACGCCAAGCGGTTCCGGCGCACAGAAGACGGAATCTGCCTGATCACGCAGCCAATGATCAACCGCCTGGAGAGCTGACGTGAACGTCTTGTTCGTCGCTTCTGAATGCGCGCCGTTCATCAAGACCGGCGGCCTTGCCGACGTGATCGGCGCGGTACCCAAGGCGCTCGCTGCGGCAGGGACGGACGTCAAGGTGCTCTTCCCGGCCTACCCTGCATTGCATGCACTCGCCGCCGGCGGCCGGTCGATCAGGCGCTTTGACGACCTGTTTGGCGGCAAGGCCGAGGTCAAGGCCATCAATGCTGAAGGACTTGAGATCCTGTTGCTTGTGGCACCGCATCTCTATGACCGGGATGGCAACATCTATCTGGGACCTGACGGACAGGACTGGTCCGACAATCACCTGCGGTTCGCCGCACTTGGCTGCGCCGGCGCGGAATTGGCCTTGGACGGTGCCGATGGATGGGCGCCCGACGTCGTGAATGTTCATGATTGGCAAGCCGGATTGCTGCCTGCGTATCTTTCGCAATCCGGTCGGAACACGCCGCCCGTGGTCATGACCATCCACAACATCGCATTCCAGGGTCTGTTCGATGCGTCTGAACTGGCAAACTTGAAGCTGAAAGGCGAGATGTTCGCGGCGGACGGGGTCGAATACTACGGCAGGATCAGCTTCCTCAAGGCAGGCCTGGCACTGTCTGACAAGATCACCACGGTTAGTCCGAGCTATGCATGCGAGTTGCTCACGCCGGAATTCGGGATGGGTCTCGACGGTCTTCTTCGGGAGCGCCGAAGCGATCTGAGCGGCATTCTGAACGGCATCGATCTCGAGACGTGGAACCCAGAATCCGATCCTCATCTTGTTGAAAGCTACTCCGCAAGATCACTAAAGCGCAAAGCGGCAAACAAGCGCGAAGTCGAAGCGCGGTTTGGGCTGCAGCGGCAAGACGGACCTCTCTTTTGCGTCGTGAGCCGCCTGACGTCGCAAAAGGGCCTGGACATGCTGCTGGAGTGTTTGCCGAGCCTGGTGGCCAAGGGCGCAGGCCTTGCCTTGCTGGGATCAGGTGACAGCGCGCTGGAACGGCAATTCGCGGATGCATCCAGCCGACACCCCGGGCAGGTCGGCGTGATCATCGGATATGACGAGCCCTTGTCGCACCTCCTGCAAGGGGGATGCGATGCCATTCTCGTCCCCTCTCGTTTCGAGCCTTGCGGCCTGACCCAGCTCTACGGGCTGCGCTACGGCACGCTGCCGGTCGTCGCGAGGACGGGCGGTTTGGCTGACACGGTCATAGACGCGAACGAGGCGGCGCTTGCCGCGGAGTGCGCGACCGGGTTTCAGTTCGCCCCGATCAACGCCACGATGCTTGAACAGGCAATCGCGCGGGCGTGCGCCACTTATCGGCAGCCAAGGATCTGGTGGGCCATGATGCGCCGGGCCATGCGCCATCCGGTTGGCTGGGACGCCTCGGCTGCTGCCTACGAAGCGATCTACCGGAGCCTGGCTGCGCACAGAGCCAAGGGTTGACTCCAATATGACTCCGTTCCCCGTATCAGCTGGAAACCATCAGCGCCTCGGCGCGAACCATGACGGCGGCGGTGTCAACTTTGCCGTCTTTTCCGAGCACGCCACGAAGATCGAGCTTTGCCTCTTTTCGCCAGACGGCAAGACGGAAACGAACCGCCTTGCTCTTCCGGAACGCACAGGGTCGATATGGCACGGCTATGTCGAAGGTCTGCCGGTCGGGTGCCTTTACGGCTATCGCGCACATGGCAGCTACGCCCCGGAATCCGGGCACCGCTTCAATCCGAACAAGCTGCTCAGCGATCCGTACACACGCGCGTATTTCGGGCAGTGGGAAAACCATCCCCGCACATACGGCTACGACATGGGATCGTCAGGCGGAGACCTGTCGTTCGACCGTTCCGACAGCGCGTGCCATGTGCCCAAGTCCGTTGTCTCGGATCCCGAACTGTTCATGGGCCTGACGCAGGGCAGACATCGGCAGGGCCGCAACGACTTGATTTACGAGGCCCATGTAAGGGGCCTGACCCAACAGCATCCGCTGGTGCCGGATGACCTGCGCGGCACTTACGAGGGCCTGGCCACCGACCCGATTCTCGAGCACTTGCAGAAGCTGGGCGCAAAGGCGATCGAATTGATGCCCGTACACGCGTTTGTCGACGATTCCTTTCTCCTCGAGCGCGGCCTGAAGAACTACTGGGGCTACAACTCCATCGGGTTCTTCGTGGCCGAGCCGCGGTATTTCGGTCCCGGCGGTCTCATGGGCTTTCGGCACATGGTGGACCGGTTCCACGAAGCCGGCATCGAGGTCATTCTGGACGTTGTTTACAATCACACCGCCGAGGGTGACCACCGCGGACCGACACTGTCCTTTCGCGGCCTGGACAATGCCTCCTACTACAAGCTGCTTGCCGGACAGCCGCGCTACTACGTCAATGACACCGGCTGCGGCAACACGTTGAATGTCTCGCACCCATTCGTGCTGCGCATGGTGCTCGACAGTCTGCGGTTCTGGGTCGAATGCATGGGCGTAGACGGATTCCGCTTTGACCTCGCAACGACCCTCGGGCGCGAAGATCACGGGTTCGATCCGCTGGGCGGCTTCTTCGACGCGTTGCGGCAAGACCCCGTCCTGTCGCAAGTGCGCATGATTGCGGAACCCTGGGACGTGGGCCCCGGCGGCTATCAGCTGGGTGGTTTCCCGGCCGAATTCTCGGAATGGAATGACAGCTATCGCGACACGGTGCGGCGCTATTGGCGCGGCGATGATCACAGCGCCCAGGAACTCGGCAGCAGGCTGCTGGGATCGGCCGACAAATTCGGACAGCCAGGACGGAGCAGCAGGTCTTCGATCAATTTCGTCGCCGCACATGACGGTTTCACGCTGGCCGATACGACGCGTTACGCCGGCAAGCAGAACGCGGCCAATCTCGCCAACAACCAGGACGGCCATCACGCCAACTTCAGCGACAATTTCGGCGTCGAGGGCGAATCTGACGATGCGGACATTCAGGCGCGGCGCCGCCGGCGCATCCGCAACATGCTTGCAACACTGTTCCTGTCGCAGGGAACGCCGATGCTTCTGGCCGGCGACGAGTTCGGGAACTCGCAGAGCGGAAACAACAACGCCTATTGCCAGGACAACGAGATCGGCTGGGTTGACTGGGAACGGGCCGATGCCGACCTCCTGGAATTTGTCGAGGCGCTGTCGACATTCCGGCGTGCGCATCCATCCCTGCGTCAAACGCGCTTTCTGCATGGTGCCTTGCGTGAAGGCGACGGCCTGCCGGACGTGGCGTGGACCGACTTCACGGGTGGCTCGCTTCACTGGCGTGATCCCGGCCTGTCGAATTTCTGCCTGACCATCAGGTGTTCAGCCGAGGCCACTCGATCTGCCTTCGGCAACGACTGCGTGTTTGTCGCATTCAATCGATCCGACGAGGCAATGGAAGTGACATTGCCGATCGCGAATCCCGGATGGCACTGGGTGCGGGGTATCGACACCAGCCTGTCCGCGCAGGATGCCAACGGCAAGGTCGAAGCCGCAACCGCACCGGTCGACGCACGTTCCGTCGCGGCCTTTGCATGCAATTCGGATGGTGTCGAAGCATGAGAGAAGATGCCGCGCTCGGTCAGCTCTCAAGGGAGCATGGCGTCCTTGAGAGCTGTCGCGACATGCAAGGACGGGAGCGAACCACATCCCCGGACACCTTTCTGGCACCGCTTGCGGCAATCTCGGTTTCGGCAGAAAGCGCCAGGCTTGTTCGCGAAAGTTCCGATGCCCGCCGGGCGGAAAGCAAGGCGCGGCAGTTTCCCGTGGAAGTGATCATGGAAAGCCGCAGGGAGATGACACATGACAGTTAGTACCGTTGCGACCCAACCGTTTGAGGATCAAGAGCCAGGGACGTCGGGGCTGCGAAAGAAGACGCGCGCTTTCATGCAGCCAAACTACCTGGAGAACTTCGTGCAGGCCATTTTCAACGCGACCGGAGGCGGTGCCGGCAAGACGTTCGTGATTGGCGGAGATGGCCGGTACTTCAATGCCGAAGCGATCCAGAAGATCATCAAGATCGCGGCGGCAAACGGGGCAGCAAGGGTCATTGTTGGCAAGGACGGCATTCTCTCTACGCCAGCCGCGTCTCACCTGATCCGCAAGAACAAGACCGATGGCGGCTTCATCCTGTCCGCCAGCCACAACCCCGGGGGCATCGACGAGGACTTTGGCGTCAAGTTCAATGCATCGAACGGGGGGCCCGCACCAGAGGGCCTCACTTCCAGGATGTTTGACGCAACCAAGGTGATCGAAAGCTACGCAATCGCTGAATTCGAGGATGTCGATCTGGGACATGTCGGGACGGCAGGCCGCGGCGATCTCGTCATCGAGACCGTTGACTCGGTCGAGGACTACCTCGCCCTGATGGAGCAGCTCTTTGACTTCGACGCGATTCATGCACTCTTTGCCGGTGGATTCACCATGTGCTTCGACGCCATGCATGCCGTTACAGGACCCTATGCACATGCCATACTGGAAGACCGGCTTGGAGCGCCCAAGGGAACCGTGATCAACGGCGTCCCCAGGGTCGATTTCGGGAGAGGACATCCCGACCCCAATCCGATCTGGGCAAAGCCCCTTGTTGACTTGATGATGTCGGACAGTGCGCCGGATCTCGGAGCGGCCTCGGACGGCGATGGCGACCGGAACATGATCGTCGGACGCGGGGCATACGTGACGCCTTCCGACAGCCTCGCGGTTCTTGCCGCCAACGCCCATCTTGTACCGGCCTATTCCGGCGGCCTGACAGGCATCGCGCGATCGATGCCGACCAGCGGGGCCAGTGACCGTGTCGCGGACAGGCTCGGGATAAGGGCGTATGAAACACCCACCGGATGGAAGTTCTTCGGCAATCTTCTTGACGCGGGAAAGGTCACCATCTGCGGCGAAGAGAGTGCGGGAACCGGGTCAAGTCACGTAAGGGAGAAGGACGGGCTTTGGGCCGTGCTGCTCTGGTTGAACATCCTTGCGAAACGCGACTCTTCGGTTGCCGAAATTCTGAAGGACCATTGGCGAGCGTTTGGCCGTGACTACTATTCGCGTCACGATTTCGAAGCCGTGGAACCCGACAGGGCCAACGCGCTTGTCGACGAACTGACCCGCAGTCTTGCTGATCTGCCGGGCCGGGAGTTTGCCGGACTGAGGGTCAGGGCTGCGGACGAATTCTCCTACACGGACCCGGTGGACGGATCGGTCAGCAGCAATCAAGGCATCCGCATCTTCTTCGAAGGCGGCGGCCGCGCCGTGTTCCGCCTGTCGGGAACCGGGACTCAAGGAGCGACACTGCGCGTTTACCTTGAGCAATTCGAACCCGCTGACGGAGACCACGAGCAAGACACGCAGGAAGCGCTGAAAGCAATTCGGAATGCGGCTTATGAGGTCTGCAGTCTTGAGGCTCATCTGGGTCGAACCGAACCGGATGTGCGCACGTGAAGACTCGTGTCCGGGGGGACGAAGTCATGTCGGGCCTGCTGACCAAGCCGAGAAAGAAGCGGCACGCGGCGACGGATCGAGGGTCTTGCAGGAGGTGTTTGCGCGGGATTCGCATCACCGGAGACCGGCGCGCGATGCTCAGACGTGGCATATGTCGAGTTCCGCGGATCCGACCTGGTTTCTGCAATGGCAAACTTAGCCTTGGCCTTCTGAGATGCGGACCTCGAAGCCATCTTTTTCAATTGAAAACGACACGCTTGCCCTTGCTGCGCTCCCCATTGCTTGTGCGGAACCACCGTACAAGCTTGACTCCGCAATCCGTCCAATTTGAATTCCAGCGACGGTTGAGCGAGAATGAAAGCCCGTGGAAGCGTAATCGGTTCGGGAGGTGCGAAGCCAGCGTCGAACCTGCACGCAGGTCGCGCGACCCGGGTCGCTAGGTGCAATGATGCCAGGTGGCGTGGGCAACCGACACGTTGACCAGCGCCTGGCAGGTCTCCCGAGGAGGGGCATCGGACTTGGAATCACTGCAGCTCCTTGTAAGTGGCCTCGCGAATGGCTGCATCTATGGATTGATCGCGCTGGGGTTCGTGCTGATCTACAAGGCGACCGAGGCACTGAACTTTGCCCAAGGCGACATGATGATGCTTGGAGCGTTCGTCACGCTGGGGCTGACCAACGATCATTACTGGGCGCTGCCGTTCTGGGCCTCTGTCCCCATCGCCCTCCTCCTGATGGGAGCCTTTGGCTATGTCCTTGAGATCACGCTGCTCAGGCGGATGTCCGGCCAAAGCCAGATTGCCGTGGTGGTCCTGACGGTCGCGCTCGGCTTCATCATCCGTTTCCTTGCCGGGGCGATCTGGGGCCACGAGCCGCAAAGCCTCGAAAGCCCGATTGCGGGCGTAAATGTCAGATTTGCCGGTCTCGTTTTGGGGCTCGACGAGGTGGCGGTGATCCTTGTGACCATCGTTCTGACCGGCCTCCTCTATCTTGGCTTTGCGCGCACGAGGCTTGGCCTGGCAATGCAGGCAACCAGCCAGAATCAGCTTGCAGCCTATTACATGGGCATCCCGGTCAAGCGCGTGAGCGCGCTGATCTGGTGCCTGTCAGGGGTAGTCGCGACGGCGGCGGGAATCCTTCTCGCCTCGAAGGGATCCATCGATCCCAATTCCGGACTTCTGGGCATCAAGGCCTTTGCGGCGGCGGTGATCGGTGGCCTGGGCTCGCTTCCCGGCGCGCTTCTCGGCGGTCTTGTCATCGGCGTGATCGAGCCTTTCGCTGCCCGCTATGTCGCCGCCGGGTTCAGCCAGGTCGTGCCCTATGCCGTGCTGCTGCTGGTCCTGATCATCCGGCCATCGGGCATTCTGTCCCAAGTCCGGGACAAGAAGGTCTAGCCCGTGCGGATCGTGTTCAAAACCAGTTACGACGCCGATCTCGGCCTCTTTGTCCATCGATACCAGGCGTTCTGGTACTTCCTGCTCCTGGCTGTCGCCGTCGGATTGCCGTTCGCGATGAATGACTTCTGGATTGGAGAATTCGCCCTGATGCTGATCTGGGCAATCGCCGGCATGGGCCTGATGCTTCTCGTCGGCCATGCCGGGCAGCCGAGCCTGGGGCACGCGGCCTTCATGGCAGTGGGCGCCTACACTAATGTCATGCTTCAGACGTCGCTTGGATGGCCGTTTGTCGTGTCGTTTCCGCTGTCTGGCTGCGCCGCGGCATTGGCCGGTGCTCTCTTGGCGCTGCCGACCGCGAGACTGCACGGGATCTATCTCGCCATTGCCACGCTTGCGGTCTCGGTTCTCGCCGAAGACGGCATTGTCATGCTTGCGCCCTGGACCGGTGGCGTGTCGGGCATTTTCGCGCCTGACATCAAGATCTTTGGAATGTCCTTCAACCGGTACGTGAACGCTCCGGGCTTCTACTGGCTGACGCTTGGGGTCGCCGTCCTGGTGGTTCTCGGGTACAGGAACATCCTGCGCTCGCCGCTCGGACGATCCCTTGTTGCGGTGCGCGACAGCGAGATTTCGGCCCAGGCGGTCGGCGTCAACCTGGCCCGGACCAAGGCGGTTTCGTTTGCGGTGTCTTGCGGCGTCACCGGGCTGGCCGGTGCCCTGATGGGCCACTTTGCCGGCGTCTTCAATCACGAGACTTTCACCATCTTCCTGTCCATCACGCTCTTGATGATGATCGTCATCGGCGGCCTCGGCTCGATTCACGGAGCGTTCCTCGGCGCGATTGTCATCACTTTCCTGCCGCTGGCGATTTCCTTTGTCCGGGAGTTTCTAAACGAGAGGTTCGGCATTGCGTCAGTCATGCCCCCCGGGATCGAGACCGCAGCATTCGGTGCGATCCTGATTGCCTTCATTCTCCTTGAGCCCATGGGAATCTACGGGCGCTGGATCAAGATACGCACCTATTTCGAGCTATTTCCCTTCTGCCGACGTGACATGTTCCGGCGGCAAAGGGGTTATCTCAGGACGGAGCGGATACGGTGAGCCTGCTGGAACTCGAAGATGTCACGATTAGCTTCGGGGGTCTGACTGCCGTCGAAAGCGCATCCTTCGCCGTCAATCCTGGCGAGGTCTTTGCTCTTGTCGGCCCCAACGGCGCCGGCAAGTCGACGATCTTCAACCTGGTTTCGCGTTACTGCACTCCGAGCGGTGGCGACATTCGCTTCGAAGGCAAGTCGATACTCGGGTGCGCTCCGCATGACATACCCCGCCTTGGCATCGCGAGGACGTTTCAGAACATCGAGCTCTTCGAACATGCGACAGTCCTTCAGAACCTGCTGATCGGGCGACATACGCACCGGCAGTCGAATGCGATTTCCGAGATCCTTCACCTTCCAGGAGTGCGTTCAGAGGAACGCCGCCACCGGCTTGCGGCGGAAAGGGTCATCGACTTTCTTGATCTGCAGCCTTACCGCGAAAGCCAGATCATGGGCCTGCCGTATGGCGTGCGCAAGATCGTCGAACTGGGACGGGCGCTTGCCGTGGAACCGATGCTGCTGCTGCTTGACGAGCCGGCGTCAGGACTGTCCGCCGAGGAGACCGACGAAGTCGCCTTCTGGATCGAGGACATCAGGCGGGTCATGGGCATCACGGTGCTGATGGTCGAACACGACATGGGTCTCGTGAGCTCGGTGTCCGACCGCGTTCTGGCGCTTGCCGACGGCAAGACGCTCGCAATTGGCACGCCGCAGGAGGTCCAGACGAACCCGGCCGTGATCGAGGCCTATATCGGCCTGGGCGACGACAGGACGAACGAATGATGGCAAGACTGGAACCGCCGCACCGAATGCGGGCCATCGACAGGGCCTGTGTCGCTCCAAGACGTGGCATGGAGTTCGGGATCAGCAACGTGGTTCCTTCCTGTCAAGTCACGGGAGGAGAGAGAGCTTGAGCCGCAGCGATGCAGTGCCCATGCTTTCGGTCAGCAACATCGAAAGCTACTACGGTCCGATCATCGCGATCAGGGGCATCAGTCTCGAAGTGCCCAGGCAGCGGATCGTTGCCGTCCTCGGAGCCAACGGCGCGGGCAAGACCACGCTGCTGAAAACCATCTCGGGCATCATGGAGCCGGAGAAGGGAGCCGTGATGCTTGAAGGACAGGAAATAGGCGGGGACGAGCCGGCCGCCATTGTGCGCAAGGGCGTCGCTCACGTGCCCGAAGGCCGCGAGATATTCCCGCTCCTGTCCGTCCGGGACAACCTGAGGCTGGGTGCCTACACGCGCCCGGTTGCAGACGGCATCGCCGAGGATCTGGAGATGATCTTCGGGTATTTCCCGATCCTCAAGGAGCGGGCGCGGCAGATGGCCGGGACCCTGTCCGGCGGGCAGCAGCAGATGCTGGCCATTGCCCGGGGGATGATGGCGCGACCAAGGATCATGCTCCTGGACGAACCCTCGCTCGGCCTCAGCCCGCTGGCGGTCAAGGAGATCTTCTCCGTCATCCGCCGCCTGAATGTCGAGCAGGGTGTCACGATGATGCTTGTCGAGCAGAATGCTCGCGCCGCACTTGAACTGGCGGATTACGGCTACGTGCTCGAACTGGGCCGGGTCGTGATGGAAGGCAGTTCCCGTCGCCTTCTGTCCTCGCCGGACATCCAGGAGTTCTATCTGGGCGTGAAGGAAGGTGGCCAGCGTGGCCAGCGGCGCTGGAAACGCCGCAAGACCTGGCGCTAGGAGACACTGCATGAGTGGAGAGATGGCGATTCCGAGGCAGCGCGCCGCGGCCGGCATTTCGATCAATGCCGACCTGTCGACCGGCCCCTATATCGTCGACGGGTGCGATACGCTGGTGAAGCTCTGGGCCCAACGCTGCAGGGATCTCGAAGGCCGTACGGCGCATCGCGAGAAGGACTGCGGCATCTGGCAGTCGCATTCGTGGACCGATTTCCGAGAGCGCGCGATGTGGATCGGCATGGGGCTCAGGAAGCTCGGGCTCAAGCGCGGTGAATGCGTCTCGATCCTGTCGGAGGATTCCAAGGAGTGGATCTACGCCGATCTTGGCGTCCAGGCGGTGGGCGGAATTCCATCCGGCGTCTACAGTACAGACAGTGCCCGGCAGCTCGCGTACCTCGTCAATGACAGCGACAGCCGGTTCCTGTTCGTCGGGGACGACGAGCAGCTCGACAAGTGGCTGGCCATGCGCGACGACATGCCGGGACTGGCCAGGGTCATCGTCTTCCGCTCCGACGGACTGAGCGACTTTGCCGACGACAGGGTGATGTTCCTTGAAGATCTCTATGACGCCGGGCGAGCGGAGGCGGAACTGAACCCCGGCGTATTCGAAGGCGAGATCGAACGCTCCAGGCCCGAGGACGTCGCGCTCCTGGTCTATACCTCGGGCACGACCGGCAACCCAAAAGGGGCGATGCTGACGCATTCCAACATCATGTACTCGATCTCGACAGCTCCCGACACGCTGTTGATGTCGCCTGACGACGAACATGTCTGCTTCCTGCCGCTCTGCCATGTGCTTGAGCGGACGGTCTCGGTCATCCATCCTATCGCGATCGGCTCGACCGTGAATTTCGCCGAGAGTCCGGAGACCGTCTTCGACAACATTCGAGAAGTTTCGCCTACTGTTTTCGTCGCCGTGCCGCGGGTGTGGGAAAAGATGCACTCGCGAATCTCCAACATGGACGCGGACGCCACGCGGCTGGGGCGATGGGCATTTGGTCGGGCTCTCAGCGCCGGAATGGCCAAGGCGGATGCAGAACTTTCGGGCAGACCGACTCCCTTCGGCGTGATGATGCGGTACTTCTTCTGGGATTTCGTGCTCCTGAAGAACTTGCGCCGGATGCTGGGAATGGATCGGCTGCGCCGCGGCAACACCGGCGCGGCATCGATTTCCCCGGACCTGCTGAGGTGGTTCCAGGCCATCGGCGTGCGCATCTTTGAAGGATACGGGATGACGGAAAGCGCCGGCATCATGACGCTGAACACCGCTGCCGCAAGGAGGCTTGGCACCGTGGGGCGAAACGTGCCCGGCAGCGAGATCAGGATCGGAAAGGACGGCGAGATCCAGTTCAAGGCCGCCAGCTGCTTCAAGGGCTACTGGCGCGACAACGAGAAGTCCGCCGCCGCGTTCACGACCGATGGCTGGCTGCGAACCGGAGACATGGGCGAAATCGACGCGAACGGATACCTGACCGTTACCGGAAGGATCAAGGACATCATCATCACGTCGGGTGGCAAGAACATCGCGCCAGCGAAGATCGAGGATCGCCTGAAGGCCTCGCAATACGTCTCGGACGCGATCGTGATCGGGGACGGGCGGAAGTTTCTGACCTGCCTGATCATGATTGACCAGGAAACGGTCGAGAAGTTTGCGCAGGACAATCGCCTGCCGTTTTCCGACTTTGCGTCGCTGACGCAGGTTCGAGAGGTGCGCAATCTCATCGAGGGCGTGGTGGACGCCGTGAACAGCGATTTCGCGCGGGTTGAGCAGATAAAGGATTTCCGGTTGATCGACGTCCTGCTGACTGCCGAAGACGAGGAACTGACCGCGACCATGAAGCTCAGACGCGGTTTCGTCGAAAAGAATCATGGCGCGCTTGTCGACGAGATGTATGCTTGATGCTGAACGACCAGATAGGATGCCTGAAGCCATGAAGAACCTGTTCAAGAACGCATTCGTCGTGTCCCTGTTGATGTGCGGCGCGGCAACGGCGCAAACCCAAGGCGTGTCGGATGAAGAGGTGCTGATCGGCAGCAACTCTGACCTGTCGGGCCCATTCGCGGGATTTGGCGCGCCTGCTGTTCGGGCCGCCAATCTCCATTTCGATGAAGTCAATGCCTCGGGCGGTGTGCATGGCCGCAAGATTCGATTGATCGTGGAGGACCATGGCTACCAGCTGCCGAGGGCCATGACCGGGTTCAACAAGCTGCTGAACTCCGACAGAGTCTTCGCGATGTTCCTGACGACGGGAACGCCGATGAATGTCGCCTTGTTTCCGCTGCTGGAAGGGCGTGGCGTTCCCAACATCGCCCCTCTTTCGGTGGGGCGCCAGTTGCTTGATCCGCCGGCGCCGTACAAGTACGCGAGCGTCTCGTCCTACTACGACCAGATCCGGGCTGGTGTGAGCTACCTGGTGAAGAACGAAGGCGCGACAAACATTTGCGCCATGTACATTCCATCCGACTTCGGTCAGGAGATCGCCGAAGGCGCCAAGGACATCTCATCGGAACTGGGGCTGAATTTCGCGTCAGAGACGACTCACAGGCCGGACGAGCAGGACTTCGTCGGCTCCCTGACCAAGCTGAGGGCTGAAGGCTGCGACACCATCGCCATCGCGCTCGGGCTGCGCCAAGTCATCACGGCAGTGGCGACGGCCAAGAAGATCGGCTGGACTGACGTGAACTTCATGGGTTCATCAGCCTCCTTTCATACCGCGGTGGCAAGGGTTCCCGGGGGCGTGACGGAAGGCATGTACGCATCTGCCGGATGGTCGGACATCGTTGCGCGCATGGACAACCCGACCCTGGCAAAGTGGGTCGCGAACTATCAGGAAGCCACCGGCGAAGTCCCGCCCACTGGCGCGCTTCTCGGGCGCTCCGCTGCGG
The DNA here is from genome assembly GCA_022819605.1 of Silicimonas sp. Classification (GTDB taxonomy): domain Bacteria; phylum Pseudomonadota; class Alphaproteobacteria; order Rhodobacterales; family Rhodobacteraceae; genus JAJEFO01. The sequence continues at coordinate 34,527 of JAJEGW010000086.1, forward strand.
AGCTGCTGGTGCGTGCGCTCGATGCTGCCGGCCCAGACCTGACGCACGAGTCCTTTCAAGCCGCGGTGGAGAGCCTCGAGTATGCTGATGCGTTCCTGGGCGTGGACATCGACTACGGTCCTGGCGACCATCAGGGTGCTGACGTGATCGTCATTTCCAAGATCGTAGAGGGCAACTGGATAGAGGTCGCGCGCCAGTGATGAATGGGTGTCGGGCAGCGCATTTACAGATTGTTGGCTGTCGAACGATGCCTGCGCATGCGGGGGCTGCGGCTCCTATGCACAGGCCGGATGATGCCGACGGAGTGGCCGGCTGTGTGAATCCTGCGGGGAGTGCCGATTTGCGGCTCTGCCGCAGGGGAGCTGCATTCGTTGCGGGACATGGGATGAAGGCGACCGGTGTATCTGCGGTGGCGTCCACCTAGACTACGCTTTGCGCATGTTCGCTCGCAGCAAGCAAAGTTGCGGGACTTTGGAGCAGATACTGGCAATGCGCTCGCGTGTTGCTCGCCAGGGCTAAACATAGTGCCCACGTGCCCGCATCAAGGCGTCCGCACGGTTCTGCGCGTTCATTAGAGCCGTGCCGACACTTGTCGCGCCCTGGAGCATGTCGTGCAGTTCGGTTCCTATGATTTCAATCAGTTCGGTGATCTCTGGAACGGGTGGTCGTGGCCAATACTGCAAGATCCCGGATCGTGCCATGCCATCGACAATCGAGATCAACGGCGACACACTGCGCACTTTCCGGTCCATGCTGACGCTGAAGCGAGGTGTAACAAGGCTGCCGTTTTCGATGTAGAGCTTGATGGTCTGAGGCGAGGTGAAGGACTGTAGTGCCTTCCAGGCCGCATCAATGCGATCAGGCGCTATGTTGGACGGGATCGCCAAGGCGTAGCCGCCGACCGGCGCGATTGGCTTGCCGCCCGGCCCGTATGGATGAGGCAGGAACTCGGTCACGCCAAAGGCAGGCGATTCCGAATTCAGCTCAAAGAGAGGTGCCAGAAGCGTGGCACAATACGCCATCGCGACTTCGCCGTCCGCATAGGCGCGGGCGCGTTCGTACCAGGACATCGACAGAATCGACACCGGTGAGTAGTCTAGGAGTTCGCTGAGGTATTCTGCCGTCGCAAAGGCCTCGTCGGATTGCAGCATTGGCCGGAGGTTCTCGCCTTGGGGCCATTCCGCATCGAAGTGATCACCGACTTGCGCCAGGTTCAGGAAAGGCCGCCCCATAGCTCCCATGACGAACATGAAGGTGTGCCCAAGGGGTGTCCCGCGTGCAGCATTCCACGCAATGCCTGACTGTCCTTGCGGCCGGTTGTGCAAGGCGCGTGCAGTCTCAAGAGTGTCCGAGATCGTGAATGGCACACCGATTCCGGCGGCGTCGCAAAGGTCGCGCCTGACGCAAAGCAACTCGGGCGTCGTTTGGACCGGGAGCCCATACTGATCGCCGCCATACCGTGCGGAAGCGAGTGCGACCTTGTGAAAATCGCCGATGTCTACCTTGCTCTCGTCAATAAGATCGTTGATCGGAAGAAGGACGCTTTTTTCTGCAAGTTCACCGAACCACGGGAGGTCGCAGGCGATGATGTCGTAGCGAGACGTGTCTTGCACCGCGTTTGCCAGGATTTCCTGGCGCAACCGGTCAATTGACAGCGCCCGGCTGTTCATGCCGACGCCGAACAGGCCCTCGAACTGTCGCTTGAGCACGTTCATCGCCATGAATGTTGGGTCGGCATGGACAAGAACGCGAAGGTCGCTCTGCAGGTCCAGCTTCGATTGCAGCGGAGTCGGCGGCGGGATCGTCAGGTTGTCGCCATAGGAAGAACCGAAGAAATAGTCGCCGATGCCGCCTTTCCCCGCCGTTCCAATGCCAAGGGTCGAGCTGATCGCACCGCGCACGCGGCGCGCGTATTCCTGCCATTCGGCAATCAGCTTGTCGGAAGGGTGCAGGGAAAAGCTCTTGCCGGTCGCTGTTCTTGGGCGCCGGATCAAGAGACCGCGTTTCTCGATAGAGTTGATTGCCCTGATCGCCGTGCCGTAACCCAAACCGCTTGCGTTCGCCAGCAAGCTCTTTGTGGTCAGCTTGCCCTGCAGATGATTGCGCAGGAGCGTGGTGATCATCCGGGTCTCATTGTAGCCGCGCTTGAGGCTCAGCACCTGATCTGCTTCGTCGCCGAGCGCGTCGATGAAATCCAGGAAAAGCGCGAATTCCTCTCCTGAGATTCCTTTGGCTCGCGGCACATCACCGCTTTCGAACGGGCCTTCCGGTCGGGCCCTTGATTGTCCTCGCTGAAGGTTCATGACTTCTCTCAGCGCCCCTGGCAGTTCCGGCACGATCTGACCCCTCCCCGGCATTGCTCGGGGTCAGATTATGTCCGATCTGGATATTCTTCCAGCTTTGCCGTGACTATCCGGATGGTCGTCGGAGTTCGGCAATCTTGTCGGCCAAGATACTTCGTCGTCGGTCAGCATCGTTGAGAAGCTGGCTTCGTCGTTGGCGTTCGTCGAAGACGCGGCTGCCGGTCTGGAACATGATGACGACCAGAAGGAGTATGCCAAGGTAGAGCTGGACCATGAATGAGGGCGTCACGTTGAATACCAGCCCGGTGTTCAGGAAGTTCACCGTCAGCGTTCCGATTGCCGCACCGATGACTCCGCCCTTGCCGCCAAGAATTGACACGCCGCCAATGAAGGCAGCCACCGTTCCGGCCAGCAGGAGGTATTGAAGCCCGAGCGCCTGTGCCGTGCCCGAGCGCAAGCCGATGATAATGCCGCCCAGCCCAGCACAAAAGCCCGAGATAGCGAAAACGATGATCATCGGGCGCTGCAGCGAGATGCCTGATGCCAAGGCCTCCTTCCGGGCGCCGCCAATGGCATAGATTTCGCGGCCATAGCGCGTGTAGGTCATGAACAACCCGACGATAATGAACATCGCGATGACTAGGAGCGAAGCGGGCGAAAAGTAGACGAGCATCTTGGTAGAGATGAAGTCGGGAATGCGGAAGTCGGTCAGCATGACCGTCTTCTCTTCAGCTGCAAAGAGCGCCACGCCACGCAGGAGCATCAACGTCCCCACCGTCAGCACGATGGCGCGGATCCTCAGATAGGCGATGAAATACCCCTGAATTGCGCCGATCGTGGTCGAGATCGCCAAGGCCAGAAGAAGTGCGTTGACGGCCCCCCAATCGTCGGTGAATCGCACCGTGATCACCGCTGCGAGCGCCGCGTTCGAGCCAATCGAAAGGTCGATTTCCCCGGCGATGATGCAAAGCGTCAATGCGAGCCCAACAAGACCAAGAACCGCGAAACGTTCCATGATCGCAAAGCCGGTCCGATGCGTGAAAAAAAGCGGCTCGGTGATCGCGAAGAAGGTGAATACGCCGACAGCCAGCAAAATGGCAAAGACCAGATCCGGGTTTTCGGTGACAAAGTGCTTGATGCGTTCCATGGGTTCCTCCTATTCCACGGCCCGGCTGCCGCGGCGGACTAAGGCAAAAACAATGATGGAAAAGACGATCATCAGGCCGACGGCAAGCACCCGCGCGCCCGAGTTGAAGCCATTCAAGACCATCATGTTATCGATGCTTGAAATGAAGATCGCGCCGAGCGACGTGCGGAGCATTGAACCGTAGCCGCCCATGATTGAGTTCCCGCCGACCATGACAATGGCGATGACCATGATCGTCATGTCTCCCGAAGAACCGAATTCGGACGAGAAGTAATTCACATGCGCAGATGAAACCTGACCCGAGAACGCCACAGCGACGAACGCAGCGCAGACACTCGCGATGATGCAGCACTTGATCGCCATTCCAAAGTTCTCGTGCCCGGTCGCCCGTCCTGCCGCGCGGTTGGCACCCACCAGGTAGACCTGTCGACCGAAGGTGGTGTAGCGCAGGGTCAACTCGGCCAAGATCGCGATGATGATGAAAGCCACGGTAATGTTCGGAATGTCCCCGATGAAGGACCCGGTCCCCAGCCATTCAGCCCCATGCGGGCGGCGGTAACTGACGACAAGGTTGTCCGACCACCAGGACCCGATCCCGAAGAACAGTCCCGCGGCACCAAGCGTAACAACGATCGGGTTGCCGCCAAGGCCAATCAGGGCGCCCTGCATTGCGCCCGTGATCGTCGCGATGATCATCGTGGCCGCAAAGGCGACGAGGAAGGTCGTCATCAAGGCCGAGGTAGTCGGATCGCCGTCGGCAGGGCCCCATTGATTCCAGTCCGCCCCCATGAGCGTGGCAAAGCAAATGATGGAAAGAGCCGCGATCTCCTTCATCGACAATAGGAAGAAGTTGCCGCTGAGGGTCACGAAAGTCAGTCCGATGGCCATGATGCCGACCAAAGCGGCGTCCCGGATTATCGTCTTGACATTGAACCATGTCAGGAAGTCGTCGGTAAGTGTTGCTCCGGCCAGAAACACGAAGAGGAATAGCCCCACCATTATGATGACCAATGGCGAATAGTCCCTGCGAATGCGCTGGATGAAGTTGAGGTCATCGCCCGACATTGCAGTTGCGTCGGTCATGTTGCTTTCTCCGACACGGCAATGCCCGCTTCGTGGAACGGGTCGGTGATCTGTTCAAGGATGTTGGCCGAGGTCATCTCGTCCAGTTGCAGATCGCCGATCCGGACCCCGCGATAAAAGCTGATGATCCGGTCCGGCAAGTTGGTGATTTCCTGTATGTCGGTCGAGGCCACGACGATGGCGGCCCCCTGGTCCGCAAGATCGCGGAGAATCTGGTAGATCTCGGCCCGTGCGCCAACGTCCACGCCGCGTGTGGGTTCGTTCACAAGGATCACCTTGGGCGAGATCGACAGCCACTTGCCAAGCGCAACCTTCTGCTGGTTTCCTCCTGAGAGGACTCCGGCCTCCTGCGGCAGGCGCTTTGGGTCCACGGTAAACTTGATGGCGTTCTCGGTCGTCGAAGCCCGTTCTTTCGCGCCGTTCAAAAGTCCGTTGCGCGAGATCGTTTCGATCGCCGGGGCCGACAGGTTCTCCATGATCGGGCGACCAAGGAACAGCCCGTCATGCTTTCGATCTTCGGAACAGAAGGCAATGCCGCGGCGGATGGCGTCCTTTGGACGCGAGGCCATGAATTCTTCGCCTCTGTAGTGCAACGTCCCGCCGCGCGATTTCGTGGATCCGGTCATGGCTCCGAGGATCTCGGAGGTGCCTGACCCAAGCTGCCCTGCAAGGCCCAGAATTTCCCCGGGATACACTTCGAAGCTGATGGGTTCGAGGATGCCGTCCGGCCAGAGATCCCGCACTCTCAGGGTGGGGGTCTCGCGCGTGATCGGTTTACGTGCCGGGTACATGTCACCAAGCTCGAAACCCAGCATGAGTTCAACGAGAGAGTTGACATCCATGTCCGTCGCCGCGCGGGGAGCCTGGCTTTCGCCGTCCCGCAGCACCGTGATCCGGTCGCAGATCTTGAAGATCTCGTCCAATCGATGGCTTACGTAAATCACCGATTTTCCGCGATCCTTCAATCGCTTCACCATGTCCAGGATTCGGATTGAATCTGTCTCGCCAAGTGCTGCCGTGGGCTCGTCAAGGATCAGCACTTGCGGGTTGTGCGCAATCAGCCGCGCAACCTCAACCAGATGCTGTTCACCGACGGAAAGCCGGTTCGTGACGCGCATCGGGTTGATGTGCCCAAGCCCGACCTCTTCCAGGAAAGGCTTAGCCTTCTTCGCGAGCAAGCCTTTAGAGGCAATCTGCGGGACGCCGTCGCCTGCAAGAAAGATGTTTTCGGCGACGCTCATCGTCGGGATCAGGCTCAACTCCTGCTGGGCGATGGCGATACCGGCATGTTCGGCAGCGGTCGGGCTGCCGAAGTGGCGGACTTCACCGTCATAGAAGTACTCTCCGGTGAAACCTGTGTCGAACCCTCCGATGATCTTTACCAAAGTGGACTTTCCGGCACCGTTCTCGCCGACCAAGCCCATGATTTCGCCACGTCCGATTTCAAAGCTCGCGCCTTTCAACGCCTGGATCGCACCATAGTCGCGGCTGATGTTTGTGAGCTGAAGAAGCAGTTGATCCGCCATGGCCACCTCCCTGATCCAGTCGGGACTCTCCTGTTCTTAGCGGAAAAAGGGCGCCCTGTCGCTAGGGCGCCCTTCCTGGTTTCTGGGCTTAGCCGCCCCAGGCGCCGGAGCACAGCTCGTCGATGCCGTAGAGCTTGCCGTCATATCCGCGAAGCGCAACTGTGTCGATGTTTGTCGCGGTCACCGCCGGGTTCGGCGTGAAGTTGATGTAGTTCGCCAACGCGCCGGTCTCGAGATACTCTTCGACCATTTTGATGGCGAGCTGCCCTTCGTGCAGCGGCGACTGAAGCGTGGTGCCGAACTGCTTGCCTTCCTCGATCAACTGCTTGTCGCCATTGCAGACAGTTCCGACTGCAATCACGTCTTCTCCCATGGTGTAGCCTGCTTCCTCAAGCGCCTTGATGCCGCCGGTGAGAATCGCATCGTCCATGCCGTAGACAAAGTGGATGCCTTCGTCGCGAAGCGCTGCGATGGCTTTTGCCGCACCTTTATAGCCGTTGGCCTGACCGAAGCCCTCGTCCACGTCGCCAATGATGGTCAGGTCCGAACCGGCGATCGCTTCCTTGAACGCGTTGATCGACAGGCCGTAGCCACCATAGCTGTGCGGGTAGCTCAGCACCAGAACGTTGAAGCCTTCGCCGCCAGAAGCCTTCTTGGCCGCCGCCGCCTCGCGCATCATGTAGCCGGCGTTCCGGGCACGCAAGCGGTCATCTGGGCCAGCATAGCCAAAGATGTACTGCTTGTCCTGCTCGTTCGGAAGCTGGTTGATTTTCAGAACCGGAACTCCTGTCCTGGAAAGTGCTCGCAGCGACCCTAGGCCTGCGACCGCGTCGGACGGCCACCAGATGAAGACGTCAGGCAGGACGCCGGCTGCCAGAACCTGCTGAACCTGCTGGTCCTGTTCGGCTTGGTTGAACTGGTTTTCAAAAACCTGGATGTCAAAGCCCTTGAGTTCGGCAGTACCCTTGATGCCTTTGATGAAACGCCCGATATAGGCCTCGCCGGCGGGACCATTGAACGAGATGATCGACGGCTTGTCTTGCGCGAGCGATGCTGTAGCCATGGCACCGAAGGCCAGCACGCCGACCGACACGTTGCGTATGGTCTTTCCAAAATAAGTCATTGAGTCCTCCCTTCAGGAATTTAGACGAATTCCTTTCGCCGCGCGCAGTTTGTCAAAATAATACAGCGGCAAATTCCACGTTTTCGTCCATAATGGATTAACTTGGTCCAATTCGGATCAAATCCGGCTGTGGGCGGCAATTGCTTCGAGATAGGTTTCTGCGGAAAACTGAAGAGATGCGCCTTGGGAGGACGCTAGATGGATACGCAACGACTCGCTGGAAAGAACATCCTTATTACGGGCGCCGCACAAGGCATGGGGGCAGCAAATGCGGAGTGTTTTGCGGAGCAGGGGGCGAACGTCTGTATCGGCGATATAAATTTTGACGGTGTTCAGGCAGTGGCTGAGCGTATCAATGCTGCCGGAAATGGTCAGGCTGTGGCCGTCCGGATGGACGTTACCAGCCGCGAAGACAACGCTGCGGCAGTTGCAAGAACCGTTGAAGCCTATGGGTCGATCAACGTCGCTCTTCTCAATGCCGGTGTGAACAAGCCCCGCATGTTCATGGACATCGATGAAGATAACTGGGACATGGTAATGAACATCAACGCCAAGGGTGTTCTTCTGGGCATGCAGGAGGCGGCCCGACAGATGATCGCCCAAGGGCCGATGGATGACCATCCTTACAAGATCATTCCGGTCGGATCTATCGTGTCGCGCACCGCGTTTCTGGATGTCATTCCCTATTGCTGCTCGAAATACGCCGTTCTGGCCATGATCATCGGCGGAGCCAAGGCGCTCTGGGAGCACAAGATCACGGTAAACGGCTATGGCCCGGGTGTGGTGAAGACCGAGCTATGGGAGCAGCTCGACAAGGATCTCGTTGAGATCGGCATGTTTGAGGAAGAAGGCCAGTCGATGGACCACCTCGCCAATACCATGATCCTGATGAAGAGGCTCTCGACGCCAGACGACGTAAAGGGCACGGCCGCGTTCCTTTGTTCGAACGAAAGCGACTACATGACCGGACAGCTCATCATGATCGACGGCGGCATGATCATGCAATGATCCGGGCGCTTCGTCGTGCAAGGCGTGCGGGCCTCGTCTGACCGGATTGCTCAGGCGACCTTGAGAGTCGGCGACAGGCGACGATGACGCGCGCAGATTGGCCCGCATCCGAATTTGAAATCAGAAATGTGCGCACTGACGTCGAATGTCGTGCCTCCACAGGATCTGGAACCCGGTTGGAATCGGGGCGTCGCGTTCCGGATTGGCGTCACGCGTCAGTGGATTTCAAACGCCGCCGTGATCATCTCTCACGTTCTGGTCCAGATCATGATCGGGCTCCGTGGTTCTGACCGAGGCGTATCGGTGTTTGCCGACCTGATCCTGCCGGTGACGACGTCCAAGCGTGGCGCGGCGTTCGATGTCGCCGGGTTCGCCAACGCAAATGGCGTTTCCGCCAGGAACGCCTTCTCCACGGGCCTGAACTCAGCGAACAACAGGGTCGCCATCGATAGCGTGATCACCGGGAAGGAGGCCAAAGGCGACACTGATTTTGCGTGACCGACGGGTGCCAGGTCATGGGTGTACTTTTGCCGGGCATGAACGGACCTGACCGTTGCCAATTGGCTCGCGACAGTGATGGAGTGGTGCGTCAGGTGGTTTCAAGTCCGTGTGCCAGCACAGCATTCGTGTGCATCGTCGCAAGGGTTCCGCTCGTGCGGCCACGGTTTCCAGACAGCCGGGAGTCAACAAAGGCTTCGGCTACCCTGCCATCCCCGTGCCGCAGGAGCGCGGACGCCGTCAGCAACAGTGCCGTGCGCTCCGCGAACCATCTTGCCTCCGCTTCAGGCACTTGCGCCTGCCAGCGTGACCGATGTTCGGCGAGGGCGGAGTCATAGGCCTTGTCCATTCCCGCCGCGGAATCCAGATCGGCGTTCAACCCATCCGCGGCCATGGGAACCTTTGCAAGCGTCCTAAGGACGTCGAGACAGATGACGTTGCCCGACCCTTCCCATATGCCGTTCAGAGGCGCCTCGCGGAAGAGCATGGGAAGCGTTGTCTCCTCGACATATCCCATGCCGCCAAGCACCTCCATCGCCTCGCCGACCACCATCGGGCAGAGCTTGTTGTTCAGATACTTCGCCAGAGCCACGCCGATCCGCGCAAAGGCCCGGTCTTCCGGAGTGTGTCCATCAAAGCTACGCGCAACGTGCATGCCAAGGGTCAGCGCTCCTTGCCAGTCGAGGGCAAGGTCGGCGAGAACCGTGCGCATCAGCGGCTGGTCGATCAGACGCTTCTGGAATGCGAGACGGTTCGAAACCCAGTGAAAGGCTTCACGGAGCGCGGCACGCATGAGGCCAGCAGGCGCAATCGCAGTGTCTAGGCGCGTGTGGTGCACCATTTCGACGATGGTGCGTACGCCTGCGCCGTCCTCTCCAACACGGTAGGCCAGGGCACCGTGGTACTCGATTTCGGCCGAAGCGTTCGAGCGGTTGCCAAGCTTTTCCTTCAGTCTCTGGATTCGGATGCCGTTCCGTTCGCCGTCCAGCCATCGCGGCACAAGGAAACAGGTCAGGCCGGAACCGGTTCGGGCCAGCGTCAGGAACCCGTCCGACATCGGCGCGGAACAGAACCACTTGTGGCCCGTCAGCCGCCACGCATCCCCGTCGCGCTCCGCAACGGTTGAATTGGCCCTGACATCGGATCCGCCCTGCTTTTCGGTCATCGCCATTCCGAGAGTCACGCCCGATTTCATTTGCGCGGGCTTGGCTGCGGGATCGTATTCCCGGGACAGGGCCAGGGCGCTCCAGTCGTCGTGCAGACCTTCCGCTGTGCTTATCACGGGCTGCGCGGCATAAGTCATTGTCAATGGGCAGCAATGGCCAGGTTCCACCTGGCTGGCCAGATAGACCATGGCCGCATGTGCGACGTGGCCGCCAGCATCGCGCTCCCATGCCACCGAGTGGTACCCGGCGGCGACCGAGGTGGTCATGAACCGGTGATAGTCTGGGTGAAAGATCACTTCGTCCAGACGGCGGCCAGCTTGGTCGAAGGGACGGAATTCGGGCGTGTGCCGTTCGGCATTCCGTGCCGCTTCCCGCATCTCGCGTTGCCCGAGGGTCGCGCCGTAGGCGGCAAGCGAACTGTCCTTCCCGTCCTTGCCAGCCAGCAAGCGCAGCACGATGTCGTCGGTCCAGAGGTCACGGTCGCCCGCAGCTTCTGGTTGATTGGTTACGTCATGCGTTTCGAGCAGTGAGGTTGCGGGCAGTTCCGTCATCGAGTGTGGGTCCGTACATCCTGGTTCGGGGTTCCGTGCGACTCAGGGTGGTCCGGCCGCCGGCGTCTTTCGGGCCAATTCTGGCACGGCAAAAGTCGCATTGCCAGTTGCATGCGAACATTGTCCTGTCCACGCGGTTCCCTTGGGCCGGACGCATTTGGAAACATCCGGTTGCCCATGCTGGTGGCATCCGGTTGCCCGGACGGCCTTATTGGGACGCAGCGACAACGAGTCGTGAATTGCAGCAATCGCATTGGCACTTGGCAGCATTGTTGTGACCGGCAAGATTTGCGAATTCGAGCCTGCGGGTGCGGAGACCACAACATGCTTGGCGGAACCCGCCTCCGGGGCAAGGCACGAAGGCGCTTCTACCCGACCCCCTCAAGAGCGAGCGCGATTCCTTGGCCAACACCGATGCACATGGTGCAAAGTGCAAGGGACAGGCCCCGGTTCTGGAGCTCGATCGCGGCTGTCAGTGCCAGCCTCGCTCCTGACATGCCCAGCGGATGCCCGAGGGCGATGGCTCCGCCATTCGGATTCACGAAGTCCGCGTCGTCGGGAAGTCCGAGTTGACGCGTTACCGCCAGCGCCTGCGCCGCGAACGCCTCGTTCAACTCGATGATGTCCAGATCGGTTGTCGCAATGCCAAGGCGGTCCAGCAGCTTTTCGCTGGCGGGAGCTGGGCCAATGCCCATGATTCGTGGCGGAACGCCAGCTGCCGCGGCCCCCAAGACCCGCGCCTTCGGTGTCAGCCCGTAGCGCTCGATCGCCGCTTCTGACGCGACAAACAGCGCCGCGGCGCCGTCATTCACGCCAGACGCGTTGCCGGCGGTAACAGAGCCGCCGTCGCGGAAAGGGGCTGGCAACGCAGCGAGCTTGTCAAGCGAGGTCCGGCGTGGATGCTCGTCGGTGTCGAAGACGACCGGGTCGGCCCGCCGCCGGGGAATGGAGACCGGGGTGATCTCTTGCCCGAGTCGCCCGCTTTCGATGGCCCGCGCCGCTCGCTCCTGCGACCGGAGCGCGAACGCATCCTGATCGGCCCGCGAAATACCGAATTCCGAGGCGACGTTCTCTGCGGTTTCCGGCATGCTGTCGACGCCGTACTCCGTCTTCATCCTGCGATTGACGAAGCGCCAGCCAATGGTCGTGTCGAAGACCTCCGCCTGTCTGGAAAACGCCGCAGTCGCCTTGGGCATCACCATGGGCGCACGCGTCATGCTCTCGACGCCGCCGGCAAGAATCACGTCCGCTTCGCCCGCCCTGATTGCGCGCGCCGCCATGGCCACTGCGTCAAGACCGGATCCACAAAGCCGGTTGATGGTTGCACCACCCACGGTTTCGGGCAGCCCGGCCAACAGCGCCGACATCCGTGCCACGTTACGATTGTCCTCACCAGCCTGGTTGGCGCATCCCATGATCACGTCGTCAACCGCGGCGGGGTCGAGCGACGGCGCGGATGCCATGACGGCACGGATCACCTCTCCCAGCAGATCGTCGGGACGTCTTGCCGCGAGCGTTCCGCCATATCGGCCAATGGCGCTACGCAGTCCTTCGCAAATGAATGCTTCAGCCACTTTTGTCCTCGCTGAGCGGTTGTCCGCAATCGTTGCGGCACTTCATTCTACGGGATGCCCGACATGGCATGACCCGAAGCGCATGCGTCGGCCAGCGGTGCGTCGATCAGGGCATGCTTGATGAAATTACCTGCGTACCCGCCAGTCTCGCTGCGGGTTTGGGGTGGCCTGCGGCAGGGTCCGCAGGCACCTTGATCAATTGCCGGACCTTCCGGGCAGGATCTTGGAGACGAAACGTCCGAGGCCGCCTTCCTGCACCGGAACTGGCTCTTCCTCGCTGGTCCCGCCGCAAAGATCGGTCGACATGCCGTTCTCCGTCAAGGCAGCTGACAAAGACGGGTAATGTTTGAAGATGCTCTTGAACCCGGAGATTTCGAAGACCTCGTCGACTTCGGGCTGCAATCGGGCGATGACAACGGATCCACCCTCCGCTTCTACGCGCTTTGCAAGGACCAGCAAAGTTCGAAGCCCGGCACTGCTGACGAAGTCCACGTCGTCGAAGTCAAGCACTACCGGCAGGCCAAGCTTCAGGTCGAGTTCCTTGAGCCGGCTGTCGAGAACGGGCGCGGAATTTCCGTCAATCCGGCCAATGATCTTGATTGCCGTTCCGGTATCGGCCGCGAACACCTCAAGTTCCAATTCGGACATCGATTCCCTTCCCAGAATTGCCTCTCCAACCTGTATAGGAGAATTGCCGCCCAGACAGAAGCCCTTCAGCCATTTTGCGGTCACTTTCCGATGTAGATAGATAGTTTGTCGGTGCAGTTGCGGTCAAGTTGACACTTGAGATTCGGCTGAGACGGCGGGGCGGGTTCGCGTGCTGCGCTCAACGGATCAAGGAATTGGACGTCTGTCGTGGCCGCCAATTCGGTTGATCGCTCCTGCAGCGCAATGTATCTGTGACCAATGCAATTTGCGAACGTGAACCGGTCGGGTGAACTCGCGGCGAAACGTTATGCGGAGACGTTGGTCGCGAATTCGGGTTCCGCGTTTTTTTGGGCGATGCGACGCATGCTGCCCGCGAAACGCGACGCGATGTATGCGATTTACGCGTTTTGCCGGGAGGTCGACGACATAGCTGATGAGCCTGGCGAGACATCCCGCAAGCAGGAGGCGCTCAACGGCTACAGGCGCGACGTGGAGCGGCTTTATCGAGGTGAGGAGCCGGCACGGGCGACGGTAAGGGCACTTGTCAGGCCGGCTTGCGATTACGAAATTGCGGAATCGGACCTCAATTGCGTGATTGACGGAATGATGACGGACGCCGCACCCTCCGTGCGCATTCCCGATGAAGCGGCCTTGGCGACATATGTTGACCGCGTGGCCTGTTCGGTCGGACGGATGTCCTGTCGGGTATTCGGACTCGATCCCGAGACCGGCAGGCAATTGGCGGCTTCACTCGGTTCGGCGCTTCAGTTGACCAACATCCTGCGCGACGTTCGTGAAGACGCCCGGCGCAACCGGATCTACCTTCCCGCATCAGCTCTTCGTAAGGCGGGTCTTGAATGTCCGCGCACCGACACGCTTGCCGACCAGCCTGCGGTGGACATTGTCTGTCAGGGGCTGTCGGAGAATGCATGGGACCACTTCGCGGCTGCGGACAGGATCATGGGCGCTTGCCGACCCCAGGACATTCGGCCAGCCAGGATGATGCGCGCGGTGTACGGAAATCTCCTGGAACGGATCGTCCGAGCGGGGTTCTCGCCGTTTCCCTCCGAACGGATCTCCCTCGGTTCGTTCCGAAAGGCCTGCCTGGCCATGCGCCACGGCCTGTTCTAGGTGCCCGGAATCGCCCATGTGGTTGGCGCAGGCGTTGCCGGCCTGAGCGCAGCGTGCGAATTGTCTGCAAGCGGTGTTCGCGTGGCCGTTCACGAAGCGACAGGCCATGCAGGCGGACGCTGCCGTTCCTTCCGCGACGAGAGCCTCGATGCGTTGATCGACAACGGAAACCATCTGATGCTCTCTGGCAATACCTCGATTCAGCGGTTCCTGGCCCTGACAGGGGCACGGGACAGGCTGTCTGGTCCGGCAAGCGCCCGCTTTCCGTTCCTGGATCTCGCCGCGGGTGAACGCTGGACGGTTGACCTGGGCAATGGCCGGATCCCCGGAAGGCCTTTTGCCCGCGACGGCAGGGTTCCCGGTGCGCGGCTGGCAGATTATGCAAGATCGCTCCGCCTGTTGAATGCCAGCCCGGAAGCGTCGATTGAACAAGTTCTGTCGCCTTGCGGCCAGCTGCATGAACGGTTCTGGAAGCCGGTATCGATTGCGGTTCTCAACACCGAACCCGAGCGTGCCGCGGCGATGCTGATGAAGCCGGTTCTGCGTGAGACAATTGGCCGAGGGGGGCGTGCCTGCCGTCCCCTGACGGCGACGCAGGGCCTGAGCAGCGCTTTCGCGGATCCGGCAGTGGCTTTTCTGGCGGAAAATGGCGCTGAGATGCGCTTTCGCACACGGCTCCGTTCGATCGCGTTGGACGACGGGGGCCGTGTCGCGGCATTGCGTTTCAGGGATGACGAGATCCGTGTCGGACCGGATGACCGCTTGATCCTGGCCGTGCCCGCTCGCGTTGCCGAGGACCTGATTCCAAGTCTGTGCGTTCCGAACGAGCATCGTGGAATCGTCAATGTCCATTTCCGGATGCCAGAATGTGTCTCGTGGGCACCGGAGGATCCGCCGTTCCTCGGGCTTGTCGGCGGCACGGCGGAATGGCTGTTCTGGCGGGATGACATTGTCTCGGCGACGGTCAGCGCGCGCCAGGGCGACGTCGACGGGCGAAGCATGGCGGGTGCGATCTGGAGTGACATCCGACGGACACTGGACCTGGAATGCGACCCGGCAATGATGCCGCCGCACCGCGTCATCGTCGAGCGGATGGCAACCATTGCCCAGACACCGGAGCAGGTGGCGCGTCGACCCGAATCAGATGCCGGACCACCGGGTGTATTCCTTGCCGGAGACTGGACGGATACCGGTTTGCCGGCAACGATCGAGGGTGCGGTGCGCTCGGGCAGGCTGGCGGCTGAACTGGCTGCAGAAAGTATGGGTCAGGCACTCATGGACGATTCAGGCGGAGAGCGTGCCGCGGCCTGACTCGACGTCCGGCGGGTTGCCGATGCCAAGTGAGCCAGTCCAAGGTTCATGAACGGGGCCGAAGGGATTATCGCGACAGGAAGAGGCCGCCTGCCAGTCCTCGCATCGCGCACATGGCGGCTTCCGGCTTTGTCAGCTTGACCCGTGCTGCCAGAGGATCCTTTCGCGAGAGTTGCCAGGCCAACCGGTCAGCCAACCGTACGATCACTGCGGCTTCAAGCCTCAGACGGGGGTGGTTGATGTGCCCAGGCAGTTGGCGCGCATCCCGCATGAGTGCCTCTATTTCGGTCAGGCACTTGTCGATGACGACGCGAAGCCGTTCAGATGTGCGATCCTTGCCAAGTTCCTCAACGTTGACGCCGGACTCCGCCATCCAGTCTGCGGGCAGATAGATGCGGTCCAGCGTTCTGTAATCGTCGCCGAAATCCTGCAGATGATTGATGACCTGAAGCGCGTTGCACAACGCGTCCGAACTTCCGTAGCCCGCGCTTGACCCGCCATGAAGATCGATCAGGTACCGCCCGACCGGTGCTGCGGAGAGCATGCAGTAGTCGATCACTTCCTGCCACGTCGCGTAGCGTTTCTTTGTCGCGTCTTGCAGGCAGTAGCGGATGAGATTGCGGCAATGGATGTCGCTCACGCCTGTCTCTGAGAGGCTTGCGGCCATTCGCGTGGCCTTGTCGTAGCCCGGCCGTCCTTCGGCGTTCCGAAGCTCACGCTCAAATCCTTCCAGTCTCTCCGTTTTTTCCCCTGCCGTGAGATCCGGTGAATCCGCGATGTCGTCGATGGTACGGGCAAATGCGTAAAATGTGGCGACATGCGGTCGCAGACGGGCAGGAAGCAGTATCGAGCCGACGGGAAAGTTCTCGTATTCGGCGTTTTTCCCCGATGGGGTTTCCACCTGCAAAATGTGTCCGCTGTCGCTCAAGATTGCACCCGTTCCAGAATTCCCATCGTAGGCCACGCACCGATCCTTGCACAAGATGGGCACGGTGCGACGGCACGCGGCGGGGACACCGTCGCGGGTGCCCGATTCAGGCTTGTCCTCCAAGTCGCGACGAGATGCGGCCTATGGGAATTGGCGGTGGCGAGAGCCGGGAAGGGTGCCTCATGCACCTTGAACGAACGTTCTTCCATCCCGGAGCCGTATGAAGGATGAAGCGGGCATGATTCCTGAAGTGCATCCGAGGCGTGCGATGCGGATTGCTACACGGCTGCAAGCTGCAACCGGAAATTGCCCGTTGCAAGGAGTGGATGCCCCCGCGCACGCCGCCCAGCAGCCCAAGGCGGGACGGCGCATCGTGACTGGACTGCTCTCCACGGGAGGCGCCGGTCTGCGTTCGTGGCGCCGCCCGGCTCTCGCGGAAGCTTCATGCAGGTAGTTCCCGTTTTCAATGCACTGGCCTCCGGCCTGCTCGGCGTGGCGGCGTTTCATCTGCTGGCGCTGCCGCTGCCGTGGCTGCTTGGCCCGATCGCGAGTTGTCTCCTTACCGCACTTCTGGGCATTCCGCTTGGTGGCATCAAGCCTGTCAACGCCGCCATGCGGACGGTTCTGGGCGTCGCGGTGGGCGCAACGCTTACGCCAGCCGTGCTGGCAACGTTCCCGTCCATGTGGCCGACGCTGATCCTGATGCCCGTGTTCGTTCTCGCGATCGGGATGACTGGGGTGCCTTTTTTCCGGTGCCTTTGCGGCTACGACTTTCCGACCGCGTACTACGCTGCGATGCCGGGAGGACTCCAGGACATGGTCGTCTTCGGCGAGGAAGCGGGTGGCAATGTCCGCGCCCTGTCATTGATTCACGCCACCCGCGTCCTTGTGATCGTGGTGGCGTTGCCATTCCTCTTGCAAGGCATATGGGATGCGAACCTCGACCGCCCCCCGGGCGTGCCGCTGACGACGATC
The DNA here is from genome assembly GCA_022819605.1 of Silicimonas sp. Lineage (GTDB taxonomy): Bacteria > Pseudomonadota > Alphaproteobacteria > Rhodobacterales > Rhodobacteraceae > JAJEFO01. Next base: position 51,499 of record JAJEGW010000086.1, read on the forward strand.
GCTCCTTCCGAACTCGCCTTGATGGTGCTCGCGGCCGGATTCGGCTGGTGGGCGGCACGAAAGGCCGGCCTGTTCGGCGCCACGATTCTCGGGCCGATGATCGTGGCGGCCGCGGTGACGCTGGCAGGTTTCCTCGAACAGCGGCCGCCCGCAGAAGCCATCTGGGCGGCACAGTTCTTCATCGGGATGACCATCGGCTGCAACTACAACGGCATAACGATGAACGAGATCCGGAAGGACATTCTGGCCGGACTGGGATTTTGCGGACTCCTGATCATTCTGACCGTGGCCTTCGTGGAGGCTATCTATTCGCTCGGGCTCGCCCCCGGCATGTCCGCGCTTCTGGCATATTCGCCGGGCGGACAGGCGGAACTCACCGTCCTGGCACTCGTTGTCGGGGCGGACATGGCATTCGTGGTCGCGCATCACATATTGCGTCTCGTGATCGTGATCATGGGCGCACCGCTGGCGGCGCGCCTGCTTGATCGCGGTCGAGGCTGACCCCCATCCGGTCAGCAGAATTCAACCATGCCCGTTCTCACGACCTCGCCGAACCCGAAGCGGAACATCACGTGCCAAGTGACCTGCACGCGACCGCCTTGCTCGCCCGCATGATCGCTCTTCAGGGGGCACAGCCAGAATTCCGTTCGGCCCCATGCGTTGCTCATCGCGCCGGGGCGCGGTCATTTCGCGACCCTGTCATCCTTGGTCCGAATTGCCGTCCAGATCGTGACCGTGCCAGGGTCCGTGATGCGCGCCTTCGCCGTCGATGCGCTCGAAGCCGTGTGCTCCGAAGTAGTCGCGCTGCGCCTGGAGCATGTTGGCGGTCGTTCGCTCGCAGGTCAGCGTGTCGAAATAGGCAAGTGCCGCGGCAAGCGCCGGAACTGGAAGGCGCGCGGCCTGTGCGGCAAGCGCGGTCTTCCGGAGGCCGTCCACGTTCTTGTCCATGAGGGCGCGGAAATGGTCCGCAAGCGCCAGATTGGTGCCCGGCGATTTCCGAAGGGCCGCCGCCATGTCGTTCAGCATTGCCGAGCGGATGATGCACCCCTCGCGCCAGATCTCGGCGATGCCCGGCATTGGCAGCGACCAGCCGAAATCCGTGCTGGCCTTGTAAAGAAGATCGAAGCCCTGCGCGTAGCAGAGGATCTTCCCGGCGATCAACGCCTGTTCCAGGTCCTGAATTGCAAGCCCGGCGTCCAGGCGGCATGCGTTCGGCCGATAGAGGCTGGCCCCCTGCAGGCGCAGGTGCCGCATCGCCGACATGTTGCGGGCACCAACCGCCGCCTCGATCACCGGCACCGGGGCGCCGAGCATCTGGCTTTCGATCACCGTCCAGCGGCCCGTACCCTTCTGTCCTGCCCGATCGAGTATGACATCCAGCGCGGGCTTGCCGGTGCTGTCGTCCCGGGCGGCAGCCACCTTTCCGGAGATCTCGACAAGATAGCCTTTGAGAACGCCGTCATTCCAATGCGTGAACACTTCCGCGCACTCTTCCGCGGTCATGCCCATGCCATCTCGCATGACCCCGTAAGCTTCCGCGATCAGCTGCATGTCCGCGTATTCGATGCCGTTGTGCACCGTCTTGACGAAATGCCCCGCGCCATCCTCGCCCATCCACTGGGCGCATGGCTGGCCGTCGTGGTCCGCCGCGATCACGTCGAGGATGTGCGCCACCCGGTCCCAACTTTCGCGTGGCCCGCCGCCCATGATGGACGGCCCGAAGCGCGCGCCTTCAGCGCCTCCCGAGATGCCGACGCCGAGATAGGGTCGCCCGGCCTCGCGCGCGGCTTGCGCGCGCCGCCGCGTGTCGTGGAAGTTCGCGTTGCCCATGTCGATGATCAGGTCATCGTCGTCGAGCAGCGGCTGCAGGGCGTCGATCTGGGCATCGACCACGCTGCCGGCAGGTACCATCAGGATGACGTTGCGAGGGCGCTTCAACGACTGGACGAGCGCCTCAACGGACTTGCACGGCGCGATCCGCCAGGCGAGATTTCCTGCAGTTTCCATGAGTTCTGTGACGCGGGCATGGGTACGATTGTACGCCGACACCCGAAAGCCGTTGTCGGCAATGTTGAGCGTCAGCATCGCGCCCATGGTCCCAAGCCCGACAACTCCGATTTCCGACTCTGGCATGCGCGTTTCCTGTTCCCGTCCGGCAATTCCGGCGCTAACACTACGGCGAAGGGCCGGAAACGCAACGGCAGTCAGGCCCGCACTTGGCAGGAGGGTGAGTCATGGCGAAAAAGCCGATCGCATTGGTAACCGGCGGTGCGCAGGGCATCGGGCATGCATGCGCACAAGCACTGGCGGGTGACGGATTCAAGATCATCCTGGCGGACATCAACGCGAACGTGGAGGATGTGGCGCTGAAGCTCGGCCAGGAAGCGAGCGGGTTCGTCTGCGACATGAGTGATCCGGAGCAGATATCGGACTTGTTCGATCGAATTGCGGCCGACCACGGCCCGGTCTCGGCCTTGGTGAACAATGCGGGGATTTCGGAGCCGGGGGATTTCCTCGACTACGACATCGCCACTTTCCAGAAGGTGATCGGCACCAATCTCACGGGCGCTTTCGCGGCACTTCAGCGCGCGGCCCGCATGATGGTCGACGCGGGCATCGAGGGCGCGATTGTCAACATGTCGTCGATAAACGCCCAGGTCGCGATTCCCGCGATTCCCGCCTACTGCGCCTCCAAGGGCGGCGTGATGCAGCTCACCAAGTCGGCCGCGCTTGCGCTTGCACCGCACAATATCCGGGTCAACGCGGTCGGCCCGGGGTCGATAGACACGGCCATGATGGCGGCTGTCAATGCGAGCCCCGACGCAATGAAGACGATTATGTCAAGAACGCCGCTCAAGCGCGTCGGCGCACCAAGCGAGATCGCCGACGTTGTCGCCTTCCTGATCAGCGGCAAGGCAAGCTACATCACCGGCGAGACGATCTATGTCGATGGCGGTCGGCTTGGGATGAACTATATTTGCTGAGCGGCCCGGGGGCGTCGGACGATCTGCGTCCGAATCCCTGTCATCTCTTGTTCGGGTTCGCGCCGGTATAGCTCCATCGATATTCGGGAGGTGTCGGCCCCTTGTTGCGCCCGCCCTGCTGCATCTGTTCCCACGCATGCGCCAGGATGCCGACAGAGCGCGCGAGACAGAACAGTCCGCGTGCCAGCGGCGGCGCAAAGCCGAGCTCGGCGAAAATGACGGCTGTCGCCCCGTCGATGTTCATCGGCACGGGCCCGCCTTTCCTCCTGCGCAATTCGTCTTCGACTGCGCGTCCGGCGTTGGCGAACTGCCCCGTCACGATGCCGCCTTCGGCGGCATTGTCCACGAGCGAGAGGAGGCGCGGCGCCCGAGGGTCCGTCGGCTTGTGGAACCTGTGGCCGAAGCCCGGCACGAATTCGTCCCGGGCATGCTGCCAGCTGTCGATCTCATTCGAAGCGGCCAGGGCCGGCTCCGTTCCGGAACTGATCGCCTTGGCAATGCCGTCAAGGAACTCGACTGCCTGCTCTCCCGCACCGCCATGCACGTCACCGAGCATGTTGACGCCGGTGGCCAATGCGTTGTTCAGGGGAAGTCCGCATGTCACGGCCATGCGTGCTGCTGCGATCGATGGCGCTTGCGGCCCATGATCCACAGCGGCAACCAATGCGGCTTCGAGAAGCCGGGCCTGGCCTTCCTCGGGCATCTCGCCCCTGGTCATCAGCCAGATCGTTTCCGGCAGCGTGAGCTTGCCGATCAGTTCCTCGATCGGATGTCCTCGCAAGTGGATCCGGCCAGGCTCCATGTCGATTATCGCTGTGGACCACCAGTCTGAGACGTCGCTGCCGCTCATATCACTCCATCCTTTTCGAGGCGTTCAAGCTCAGATCCGGAAACTCCGAAGCGGCCCCAGATCTCACAGTTGTGCTGTCCAAGTTCCGGTGGCGGGCTGCCGACGGCTGCTGCCTCCCGGTCAAGTTTCACGCCCGTTCGCGCAACCTCGATATCGCGTCCGACGCCTGGGGCATTCTTGAAGCCTGCCAGGAAACCGCGACCCGCGATCTGTTCAGAGCGGAGCGCTTCCGGCACTGTCAGCACGGCACCCGCCGGCACCCCGATCCGGTTCAGTTCCTCGACCCAGTCTGCGGCGGGCCTTGTCGCGAGCACGGCCTCAATTTCCGTGCGAAGCCTGTTCCGATTCGATTTGCGATCCTCGCGCGTGGCGTACTCGTCGCGGTCTTGCAGGCGGGCCAGGCCGAGATGGTCCGTCAGGAGAACCCACTGATCGTCGCTGTTCGCCGCGACATTGATCGGATCGGTGGCCGTGCCGAAGGTTCCGGAAGGCGCCGATGTCGGGTTTTCGTTGCCATGTGCTTCTGGGATGACGCCCGCGATCAGGTGATTCGACACCACCCATCCCATGGTCGTCAGAACGGATTCCAGCATCGAGACATCGATGAACGCGCCTCGTGGACGCTTGTTCAGCGCCGCCGTGATCGCGAAGGCTGCGGTCAGGCCCCCAACCGTGTCCGCCACAGGGTAGCCAACCCGGGTCGGAGCGCTCTCTGCTGTCCCAGTGATCGACATGACGCCCGAAGCGCCCTGGATGATCTGGTCATATGCGGGACGGTCGACCCAAGGCCCGTCCTGACCGAATCCCGAGATCGCGCAATATGTCAGTTCGGGATTGACTTCTCTCAGGACATCATGGCCCAGGCCAAGGCGCTCCATGACTCCGGGACGGAAGTTCTCGACCAGGACGTCCGCCTTTGCCGCCAGGCGCTTGAGAAGCGACTTCCCCTTGGCATGCTTGAGATTCAGCGTCACGGACTTCTTGCCCGCGTTCTGCGCAAGGAACGACGCGCCCATCCCCGCGGCATTGAGCCGGGCATCCGCACCCAGTCGCCGCGCAAGATCGCCGCGTCCGGGCTGCTCGATCTTGATCACCTCCGCGCCGAGATGGGCCAGCTGGTGGCAGCAGAACGGACCTGCAAGCACGTTGGTGAGATCCAGGACGAGAATGTCCGAGAGCGGCGCGGCCATCGTTCAGTCGACCACGAGTTCCGCGACGACAGCAGCCCATGCCGCTCCGTGCATGTCCCGATCCTCTGGATGGCCTTGCACGACCGGGCGGGGGAGGCTGATCTTGATCACGTTCAGGGCCTTGATGTCGAAGCGCCTGATCGCTTGCGGATCCGCCCCGAGGGCTTCCGCGACCCGCTTCGTCGCGAGGCCGCCTGACAGACGGTCAAAGGCATCGTCGGATCCGCAGAAAATGTCGATCGTCAGCCAGAAAGGTCCGGCGTTCTTCGACCTGACCTTGTCGCAGATCTCGCCCACTTCAGGCATTGATCACGTCGAGGCGGAACGCCTCCATCGGATCGGACAGCGTCATGACATGATGGAGGCAGAACTCATGGACCGGTCCCCTGTCGATCTCGGCCGGCGAAAACGGAAACGAGAAGGTCGGCTGCTCTTCCTCTGATGTCAGGGGGTGGTGCAGAAGGTAGGGATTCATGAGCTTGCCGATCTCGTTCGCGGTGCCCTGATCCGCAGCGGTTATGGTGCAGAGGATTCCGATCTCGGTCGGCGCGCCCGGCCTGGTTTCCAGCTCTCCAAGCGTGCTGTCGATGCCGACGAGCCGGAGGTCGCAGCTCCAGGCCTCCGGCGCGAGACCCATCCGATTCTCGACCTTCGCGGCGTGCCGGAGTTCGATGTCCCGAATCCACGCTCGTGCGCTTGCCACGTATCGCGGGTCGCGGATGGTGGCCATCAAGAGGGTCTGGAAGCCTGCCACGCGCGCGCCTTCCAGTTTCACTGTGTATCGGTCCGACGCAACCCAGCTGGATCCTTCCACGCGGACGCGCGCCTCGTCGAGCGCCTCGTAGGTTGCGTCGGTCACGTCGAGATGCCCGCCCGGCTCGTGAAGGATGAACGGATCCGAATTCTCGTACAGCATGTGCGCGAGGACGGTGTTCGGCGTTGCACGGGCGCCGTCCGCCAAGGGATGCACCGTGAATCCGGCCGTGTCGAACTCCACCATCAACACGCCGGCCTGGGGGTTCGTCGCGCAGAGGGCGCCGCACTCCGCGATCTTGGCGCCATGCCACGCGCCGCCTGCGTGATCGCCCCGCATGAGGGGAAGCGCGGCTATGGTGGCCGTGTCGGTCGTCCGGCCCGCGATGATGATTTCGGCCCCGGTCTCGATGGCCTGCTGGATCTGCTCGGCGCCTGCCAGGGCAACGATATGGGTGCAGTCCTCGATGGTCTTGCGATCCAGGTCCGGTGCTCCGCAAAGGGCCGAGATCTGACCTGAGGCGAAGCGCTGGCCGATCTCGCTCGGTTCCTGCTCGGACTTGAGCGTCGCGATCCTTGGCGTCCAGCCAAGCTCTTCCAGGCATTCTCGCGTGATGTCGACGAGCCAGTCGACCATCCCGTCCGTGCCGCAGGTGCCCGCGGTTCCGATGACGAGCGGGCACCCTGCGGCTCGCGCTGCCTCGATCAGCCCCATCCATTCAACCCTGGTCGAGCTCCGTGCGTATTTCGACACGCCGCAGCCGAGATAGGACGGCCCGCTGTCGGTCGAGCCGCCGTCGATGGCGATGAGATCGGGATTCATCCTGATTCCGCGTTCAAGCGCTGCCTTGTCGTAGTCGAGGCCGAGCGCCCCGGAGGGAACGAGAATGCGCGTCATGGTTCGGCTCGCCAGCTCATTGGCCCTTGTTCACGAAAGCGTCGCATCTGCCGGGAGGCCAACGATTCGCAATCGGAGGGAGATCCGCATCCGGGAACAGGTCTGATGCCGGAACAGTCCAGATGTTTCATGACACTTCGGGCTCTTGCGTTGCCGCGAGGCGGCAGGGCAGTGCGATCCTGTCCGCGGTCAGTCACTGACTGCCTGGGGTTTCTTGATCACGCGGCGGAGGAAGATCGGCGCCACGAACCCTGCAACGGCAAGGACGAGAAGCGACGAGGGGATCGCGGAGTAGAATTCATACCCGTCCGACGGCGAATGCCAGCGGAAGCCGAACAGAAACCGCCAGTCGCCGTCCGAAAGTATCATCGCGCGGCGCAGCGCGTCCTCCATGTGATTGCCGAGAAGGATGCCGAGGATGATGGGCACGGTCGGAACGTCCAGCTTGCGGAAGATCCAGCCGATGATGCCGAAGAATATCATCAGCAGGAGATCGAAATAGCTGCCCGAGAGCGAATAGATGCCAACGAAGGAGATCATCATCACGCCCGGCAGCAAGACCCATGCAGGCACGCTCAGGATGTGGACGAACATCTTCACCATTGGCACGTTCATCGCCAAAAGGACGAAGTTCGCGATCAGCAGCGAGGCGATCAGTCCCCACACGACGTCCGGCCGGTCGGTGAACAGGGTCGGTCCCGGCGTGATGTTTAGCGTCAGCAGCAGCGCAAGCAGGACGGCAGTCGTCCCGGAGCCGGGCACGCCGAGCGTCAGCATCGGCACCAGCGCGCCGCCGGCCGCGGCGTTGTTCCCCGCCTCGGGCGCCATCACGCCCTTGGGTACGCCGGTGCCGAATCCACCCTTTTCGCCCTGCACGTTCTTCTCGCCCATGTAGGCCAGGAACGAACCGAGCGAGGCGCCGGCGCCGGGAAGCACGCCGGCGATGAAACCGATCACGCTGGAGCGCAGCATGGTGCCGATGCCCTTCGTCAGGTCGCGGACCGGCAGGGTCACCTTTCCGAGCTTGACCCCGATGGATGACTCCCTGCCGTGACTCTCGATGAAGACAAAGACCTCGGCGACCGCAAAGAGCCCGACAATCGCGACCAGGAAGTCGACGCCGTCCATCAGGTGCAGGTTCCCGCCGGTGAAGCGCGGCATCCCGGTCTGGTTGTCGAGCCCGATCATGGCGATGCCGAGCCCGATGCAGGAGGCGAGGGCGGCCTTGGCCTGGTTCTTGGAGGCGATGCCTCCCAAGGTCGAGAACGCCAGCAGGTAGAGTGCAAAATACTCCGACGGACCGAACTGGTAGGCAATGCGGGACAGGAGCGGCGCAAGCAGCATCAGGCCGATGGTTGCAAACAGCGCGCCGAAGAAGCTCGCAAAGCCGGACAGCACGAGAGCGTCGCCGGCACGCCCCGCCTTGGCCATCGGGTAGCCGTCAAGCGTCGTCATCAGCGCAGGCTCGTCGCCGGGGATGTTGAGAAGGATGGAACTTATCCTCCCGCCGTACATCGCGCCGTAATAGACGGCGGTCATCAGGACGAGGGCAGATGTTGCGTCGAGGCCGAGCGAAAATGCGAGCGGGATCAGGATGGCGACGCCGTTGGACGGGCCGAGGCCCGGAAGCGCGCCGATGATGGTTCCGAGAAAGCACCCCGCAACGGCGAGAAAGAGCGTGAACGGCGAAAGCGCGACGCTGAAGCCAAGGGCAAGGTTCGAGAGGAGTTCCATCAGCCCAGCCACGCTTTGGGCAAGGGCTGGAGCCCGAGGCCGAGCGCGTACTTGAATATAATGAAGAGCCCGATCGACAGGCCAAGTCCGGTGATTGCCGCGGGCAGCGGACGAGGGGAGATCTGGAAGCTCAGAATGGCTGCACAGATCGCCGTGGGTATCAGGAAGCCGAGCGGCTTCAGGGCATGGGCATAGGCGACCATGACGAGAACGGCGATCACGATGTTGCCAAGCGTCATTCGGCCAGGCCACGCCGGGTCGTCATCGGGTCGGAAGACGAATATCAGCCCGCAGATCGTCGCGACCCCGGCCAGCATGAGCGGGAATGTCTTCGACCCTACGGGATCCGACATGAAGCTGGCCTGTATCTGGAAGGCGCCCGCCGTATAGGCGAGCGCCCCCAGTATCACGACCACTCCGAAGAGACGGTCGGAGAGTTTCACTGGATTACGCCGATCTCTTTCGAGAGTTCGACGGTATCGGCGATTACGCCGTCTACCCAGCTCTGGAAGTCGCCGCCGACCTTGGTGAAGGGGGCGAGACCGTTGGCAACCATGGCGTCTTGCCATGCCTGGCTGTCAGCCACTGCCTGGAGCCTGTCACCCCACGCCTCGAAGACTGCGTCCGAGATGCCCTTCGGAACGTAGAGGCCACGCCAGTTCACGGCGACGACATCGAAGCCCTGCTCCAGGGCCGTCGGGATGTCCTCGAAGCCCGGCACCCGCTCCTCGGTGAGGACGGCAAGCGCGCGCACCTCGCCCGACTGGAGGAAGCCGACGATTTCGGACATGTCGCCGGTCATGCCTTGGGTGAAGCCGCCGATCGTTTGGGTGATCGCGTCGCCACCGCCGTCAAGACCGATGTACTTGACCTTCGTGATGTCGGTGAACCCGGCTTCCTTCAGCACCATGAGCACCTTCAGGTGGTCGAAACCGCCTGCGGCCGAGCCGCCTCCGAACGCGACGGAACCGGGATCGGCCTTGATCGCGTCGACCATGTCGCCAAGCGACATGAACGGGCTGTCGGCGGCCACGACGATCACGCCGGGGTCAGCGCCAATCGCGCCCACGAAGCGCACCTGGTCGGCGGTCAGGCCGGCATATGCGTTCTGAGCAAGGCGCGTAGCCGTGGCCTGGCTGGCCGCGACGATCAGGTTGTTGTCGTCGCCGCGTTCATTGACCACGTGGCTGTAGGCCAAGCCTCCGCCGCCGCCGGCCATGTTGGTGACCTGAACCGGCGAATCCACCTGCCCGATATCGTACAGGATCTTGCCGATCTGGCGACAGGTGAAGTCCCAGCCGCCGCCTGGGTTTGCCGGCGCGATGCACTCGGTCGCCGCCAACGCGGCCGAACCCGCAACTGACATAATTGCGCCCAATGCGAGCGCACGAACTTTTGTTTGCATGTCTTTCTCCCTTGGACTGATTGAATGCCGCTTGTTGCGGCAAGTCCGACGGCGACATAACGACGCCGAGCGAAGAATTTCAACCCCCATGGTTCGGGTAGCTGGGCAATATTGTTTGGAGAGCCTCGCCATGGCTCCTGCAGGATTGCGTGAGAAAAAACCTGGCACGATCTCCTTGGAACGTCGGTGCTTCAGGGAGCTCGGGCCCGGCGTTCAGGGCCACTACGCAATCCCTGCGCCGTTCAAGGCCCGGGAGGGGGAACGCGTGATCCGGACTTCCCAAAGCCCTCCGCGGATCGGGCCGTCCAGCTTGGCGCGCAACTGAAGGCGACCGGCGGACAGGCTCGGCGGCGATCCGTCAAGGGCGCGGCGGAGCGTTCGCCGCTATCCTTGCCATCGACGTGCGCCTGGCGTTCGGTCAGGTCAGGGTCGCTGGCAGGTCGAACGGCCACCTGCCGATGTCGGCGCCGCCGCACCAGATCGCGAGGTATCGTCCTGCCGCACTCATTCGGTCCACATGGGCCATTCCCCGAGCGGCACAGCCCTCTGGAATTCTACCATGCCCTCCGCCCTTGCCCTGTCCACCAGTTCGACATGCGCGTTACTGACGATGAAGAAAGAGATTTCCGAATGCAGGCAACCGGAGGGGCAATCCCCCCACGCCTTGCGCATCATTACGAACCAGCGGCCGGATGCGCTTGTTGCCGCGATGTCCGGTCCATCACCCAGGTATGCGTCGAACTCGGCACTGACGACACCTTCGATGGCCAAGTATGCCTGCCGTGCCGCAAGCAGGTTTGCATGTTCGCTGAAGTGCAAAATTACGGAAGCGAACAACGGCATCGATTCCCACGTGTGCAGGCCCAGCCTGGAATTCAGCTCATCGAATTCCCGGAATCCGGTCAGGGGCATATCGCCGGCACCGTTCCAACGCTGGGCAATGGCATCGAGAAGCGCGCCTTCCACCGTGAGGAGCAGCGTTGCTGGCCTGAACCGCGACCGTGCCGCGACCTCAGCCATTTCCGGGTAGCGACTTCGGATGTGCATCAGCACCTGGTCGATCTCGACGGCAAGCTCACCAAGCCGCTGTTCGTTCACGAGCAGTTCATCGGTCTCTCCGAGATGAACGCGGCGTGCAAGAATTTGCGCATCCGAGGAGGCTTGGCCTGGGATGGCGGCCAGTGCTTCAACTGTCGGGACTGGAGCTGCTTCAGCGGCATTCGCGACCGGAATGATGGCTGGCAAGGCAACAAGCAACAATGAGAGGGCGGGAAGGAAAAGATGCGGCAACGAGGCCAATGTGCGAATGCCATGCTGAAATCGACAAGGTGGTTCAGGCAAATCAAGCTCGGATACGCATTTGCGGTTCAATTGCACGCGGTTCTTGCTCCTTTGTCAATTTGCTGAGATGCCGACCACCTTGTACGAAGTTCGGCACGAAGAAGCCAGAAGGGGACCGTACTGTCCACGCATCCTATCGGCATGCAGTGCCGCACTCGCGGCCCCGGCATGCGCCCAATGGGCGGCGCTGAAAAAGTGCACGCGCCCGCTGCAAGTGCCCTGAAAGATGTTGACGTCGAACATGGGTCCGGGGCACGTCCGGCACCGGTCCGAGTTCAATGCCTTCGTTCACATCCTGTTGCACATCGAGCTTGCGTGTCGGCGCATCAAAGGGTCGACTTGGGCAAAATCGGCATTCCCGGCGTCATTCGATGCACGGAATTCGCAACGTGACCTTGTCTTGAGTTCGGGTTAAGCTGCGTCCGTCATGGATCACAAGGCTTTCGTCAACTCGGTGCCTGGCCCCGTCCTGGCAGACCTGAGCAAGACCGAAGACGCTGCCGGCTTGCGGCATCTTGCTTTGCATTTGGGCCTGATCCTAGCCTTGGGACTGTATGTCGCCGTCGGCGCGCCCCTCTGGTGGCTGGCCATCGTGCCACTTGGCATCGCCATTTGCTTTCTCTTCACGTTGCAGCACGAAGCGACGCACAAGACGCCATTTGAAACGCACTGGTTGAATGAGTGGGTCGGACGATTGGTCGGGCTGCCAATCCTGCAGCCGTTCGAATGGTTCCGTTACTTTCATCTGGCGCACCACAAGTACACCAACGATCCCGCGCGTGATCCCGAGCTGATTGCAGGCGCCAAGCCCGAAACATGGGCGTCTTACGTGACTCATGTTTCCGGCCTCCCTTTTTGGTTGGCGATGGCACGGCAAGTCCTGTCCAACGCTGCGGGGGCAAACCCTGGCGCCTTCGTGCCCGAGCGCGCCCGGCGCAGAATTGAGCGCGAAGCTCGATGGATGCTGCTGGCCTATGCTCTTGCTGCGGTCAGCATGCTGTATTCGCCAATGCTCTTTTGGGTCTGGATACTTCCGTGCCTTCTGGGCCAGCCCTTTCTGCGGCTTTACCTTCTGGCGGAGCACGGGCGATGCGCCTTTGTCGCGGACATGTTCCGGAACACGCGCACGACCTACACCAACCGCCTGGTGCGGTTTCTGACCTGGAACATGCCCTATCATGTCGAGCATCACACGCTGCCGCAGGTGCCGTTTCACAAATTGCCCGAGTTGCATGATCACATGCAGGGCCGGCACCAGGTCACCTCTGACGGTTACGCTGCCTTCACGCGCGACTATGTGACGTCAATGCATGGCCGCAATCAGACCGATCGGAGATAAGTCAAGGGCAGTTTCGGATGCTTGGTGAACTGGACCGAGTTGTGTCCGGAACCTCCATTGCGTTCACTCGATCACGGCGAGCCCGTCCCGGTTCGGAACCACTCGATCGACGCAATAATCTTGCTACCGCAAGATCCTGTTCAGCGGAGGCGGCATAGACCTGTCGGGATGCGGTGAATGCGACAAGTTCGTGCTGGGCTAATGAGAGCGCCATGTCCGGCCCGGTCCCGGTCTCAAGCTGGGTCGGCAAATGTTCGCGGTTCACGCTGCATGCGTCTTGGTTCAGCGAAATTGCGACGCCCAGACTTCAGGCCTGGTAGCGCTCGAACATTTCCGTCGCGACCGGACCGGACCCATGGCGTCCAAGCCGAGATCATGAGACTGTGATCGGCCGTGAGTACCGCAGCCGCCGATCCAGACTTGCAGGTCGGTGGAGCTTTGTCACGTCTGCTTCAGAGCGATGGTCGATGCGTGATCAGGCCGAACGGCTCGAATTGCCATTCGTAGTCAAGAGGTGCCCGTTCGGTGGCAGCAGTAGCACGCTTGAATTCATACACCCGCTCGCGCGCGTCTTCCCGCGAGGCCACGATCAGGCACTGCGACAGGTGTCGTCCGCCGTCATAGAGGTCGACCAGCCCACGCATGACTTGCGCATTCTCGGCATCGACCGCGAACCCGCTCTCCCAGCAGCGCAGTACGGCGACGCACGTGTCGCCGGCACGGACGTTCAACCGGCCTCGCCTGCGCGAGGATCGCTTGCGTGCAAGTTCAAGGCCTTCGCGAACCTCCTTTGGCAAGAATTCAGACATTGGACATCACCCCGTATCGACACACTGAACCATTTGTTTCTCTTGGGAAAGCTTTGGTTGCAAGTCATCAAAGTGAAATGAGGATGAGAGATCAGCGTGGGATGGCAGATGTACCGCGCGTTGGCCGCCAATTTTCGGAGCAGTTGTTCGGCGGGCAACATTCAGCGACCAACGCCATCGGCTCAGTTGCCTGCATGAGACTACGAATGCGCGAATTCCCGTGACATTATGGGCGGAATTGCCCTAAACGCTGCCTGATTCCCGCGCGGCGGGCCAATCCCGCCGAATCCGCGGCAGACCCGACAGAACCCACGAGTCCGAAAGGGGGGTGCCATTATGAAGATGACCACTGAAGAAGCATTCGTCAAAACCCTCCAAAGGCATGGCATCCGCCACGCATTCGGCATCATCGGATCGGCCTTCATGCCGATTTCGGATCTCTTTCCGAAGGCAGGCATTATGTTCTGGGACTGCGCGCACGAGGGTTCGGGCGGCATGATGGCAGACGGCTACACGCGTGCGTCTGGCAAGATGTCGATGATGATCGCGCAGAACGGGCCCGGGATCACCAATTTCGTGACCGCGGTGAAGACGGCCTACTGGAACCACTCGCCGCTTCTCCTGGTCACGCCCCAGGCCGCGAACAAGACAATTGGCCAAGGCGGATTCCAGGAAGTCGAGCAGATGAAGCTCTTCGAGGACATGGTTGCCTACCAGGAAGAGGTGCGCGACTCGTCCCGGGTGGCAGAGGTCCTTGCCCGAGTCATTGCGCAGGCTAAACGCGCTTCGGCGCCTGCTCAGATAAATGTCCCCCGGGACATGTGGACCCAGGTTGTCGACATCGATCTGCCTGAACCGATTGAATTCGAGCGCTCGTCAGGCGGCGAGAACGCCGTGGCCCAAGCCGCCGCTCTCCTGTCCTCGGCCCGGTTCCCCGTCATACTGAACGGTGCCGGCGTCGTGTTGTCGGCAGACGGCATCGCCGCGTCGCAGGAGCTGGCCGAACGGCTCGACGCCCCGGTTTGCGTTGGCTACCAGCACAATGACGCCTTCCCAGGTTCGCATCCGCTTTTCGCCGGTCCGCTTGGCTACAACGGCTCGAGAGCGGGCATGGAGCTCATCAAGCAGGCCGATGTCGTGCTCGCTCTGGGCACCAGGCTCAATCCATTCTCGACACTGCCGGGCTATGGTCTCGACTATTGGCCGAAGGACGCGAAGATAATTCAAGTTGACATGAACCCCGACCGGATCGGGTTGACCAAGAATGTCACTGTAGGCATCGTCGGTGACGCCGCCAAGGTCGCCAAGGGGATCCTTGGCCGGCTCTGCGATGCGGCAGGTGACGACGGTCGTGAAGAGCGCCGGAACACGATCGCAACCACGAAGTCGGCATGGGCGCAGCAACTTGCTTCCATGGATCACGAGGATGACGATCCGGGCACGACCTGGAACGAGAGAGCGCGTGCCGCCAAACCCGACTGGATGAGCCCGCGCATGGCATGGAGGGCCATCCAGGCCGCACTGCCGCGTCACGCGATCATTTCTTCGGACATCGGCAACAACTGCGCCATCGGCAACGCTTATCCGGACTTTGACGAAGGTCGAAAATATCTTGCGCCCGGCCTCTTCGGTCCCTGCGGGTACGGTCTGCCCGCCATCATCGGCGCCAAGATCGGCTGCCCGGACGTGCCCGTCGTGGGATTCGCAGGCGACGGCGCATTCGGCATCGCGGTGACCGAGCTGACGGCCATCGGGCGCAGCGAATGGCCGGCGATCACGCAAATCGTATTCCGAAACTACCAGTGGGGCGCGGAAAAGCGGAATTCGACCCTCTGGTACGATGACAATTTCGTTGGCACCGAACTGGACGAGGACGTCTCATTTGCCGGAATTGCCAAGGCCTGCGGGCTCAACGGCGTCGTGGCATGGAACATGGACGAACTCACTGCCGCATTGAACCAGGCGATCGAGGACCAGATGAAAGGTGGCAAGACCACCTTGATCGAGGCAATGATCAACCAGGAACTCGGAGAGCCTTTCCGTCGGGACGCGATGAAAAGGCCGGTCGAGGTGGCAGGGGTCGACGCCGCCGACATGGCAGCGGAGTAGGCACCGGGCGGCAAGGCGGGGTCGTGTCCCCACCTACGGGCGCTGCGGCGCGCTTGCACTCGCATGGCAATGGGCAAAGGGGAGGAGCCATTGCAGGCAATGTCTATCTTGTTGATGCCGTGCACTGGCCGGCAGACGGCAGTGCTCAGGCATACAGGTGCGTTAGCTTCGGCACCTTCAGAAAGGGTTTCCAGTCAGGTTCCGAGCGCAATCGAGATGACGGTGGCCGCAACGATGTCATCCACGGTTGCGCCTCGGCTCAAGTCACAGACCGGTCTTCGAAAGCCTTGCAGGACTGGCCCTATTGCCTGCGCCCCGGCTAGTTCCTGCACGAGCTTGTATCCGATGTTGCCGGCGTCAAGGGAAGGGAAGACCAGGACGTTTGCGTCTCCGGCACCTGATCCCTTGCGCTCTGCAATTTCCGGATTCAGGGCGGTGTCGGCCTGCACGGGACCGATCGCTGCCAAGCCTGAAGCTATTGCCGCTTCCGTCGCTGCAGCAACCTTCTCAACCGAGGGACCCGTGCCGCTCGTGCCTGTAGCATACGACAGAAACGCCACTCTTGCGTCGCCTAGAAGCGCCTGCGCCGAGGCGGCGGAACTGCGCGCGATTGCCGCGAGCTCGCTCTCGTCCGGATCCACGGAGACAGCGCAATCCGCGAATATCATCTCACGCCCTCTGGGGAAGGACATGAGAAAGAAGGATGAAGGCTGCTGGATTTTGTCGGCAAGCCCAATGGCAAGGGATGCAGCTTCGATCACGCGCCGGGTTGGGGCCAGCGCGCCTGCGACCAGGACATCCGCCTCGCCGACTGCAACCATTGCCGCAGCGCGAACAAGCGGCTTGCCGATCATGCGACGCGCGAGTGCGGGCTTGACCCCCCGGTTCTTGACAACCGCTTCCGCGAGATCGTCTGACGGTTCTGCAAGCTCCACGGTTGTGGCAAGGCCGTCAGCCACAAGCCGGCTGGCGGCATCGCGCATGCGACCGTCTTCCGAAATCTCCGGCATGACGACTCGCGCGTTCCTTGCCTTTGCCGCTTCGAAAGACCTTTCGAGAGCATTCATCATCAATTCCCCTGCCGTATCAGGAGCAGCTACATGACCGAAGCACCGAAGATCAACCGTGGCCTCATTGGTGTGCACTTCGATCGTTCGGCAGTGTCGGACATCGATGGGGCGACCGGCCGCTTGTACTACCGTGGATACACGATCGACGATCTGGCGGCCAACGCGACATTCGAGGAAGTCGCTCACCTGCTGATCAAGGGCGAGTTGCCGAATGCAGAAGAGCTAGCGGAATTCGACGCCAGGCTGAAGGCTTCGCGCGTTCTGCCTGACGAGATCATCGACATAGTGCGGGCAACCTCCGACGGCCATCCGATGAACGTGCTGCGCACCGCTGTATCCGCGCTGGCTGCGCTGGAATCCGGTGCTCAGGATGCGTCAGAGGATGGCATGCTTGAAAACGGAATTCGACTGACCGCGCAGGTGCCAATGATCATTGCCGCGCATCACGCCATTCGGTCCGGACGTGAGCCGGTGAAGCCTGATCCGTCGCTTGGGCATGCCGGGAACTGGCTCTGGATGCTCAAGGGCGAGACACCTTCGGAAGACGCCGCACGGCTAGCGGACGTGGACTTCATCCTTCACGCCGAGCATGGTGCCAACGCATCCTCGTTCGCGGCAAGGGTGACGGTTGGCACGGAAGCGGACATGCATGGCGCCATCACGACCGCGCTTGCCACGCTCGCGGGTCCGGCCCATGGCGGAGCCGCCGAAGACGTCATGAAAATGGTCGAGGAGATCGGTGCCCCGGAAAATGCAGCCGAGTTCGTACGGCAAAAGCGCAAGAACAGGGAGCCAGTGACGGGCTTTGGCCACAGGGTCTATCGAGCCGAGGACCCGCGTGCGCGGCACATGCGTGACGGCGTAAGAAAATTGGGCGAGGAAATGGGCCAGCCCGAGTGGTACGAAATCCTGCAGGCGGTGGTCGAGGCGATGAAGCCGTATGCGCGGCACGGGCTGAACGTGAACGTCGATTTCTATTCGGGCGTGGTCTACCAGCTTCACGGCATCCCCATGGATCTCTACGTGCCGATCTTCGCCATCGGGCGGATGCCGGGCTGGGTGATCCAGTGCCTTGAGCAGAAGCGGGGCAACATCCTGATCCGCCCGCTGACCCTTTACAACGGACCGGAGCCTCGCGACTGGGTTGCGCTCGAGGACAGGTAGGCCCGCGCAGGCTTTCTGGCGGGCCGGGAGAAGTTCAGAGCCTTTCCCGGTACAGGACTTGCTGCGCGACGCCCGCGAACAGCAGCCAGACCGTCGTGATGATCAGGCCCCAGTGCGCCCAGCTTTCAGGGTCGAAATCCACCCAGGCGGCCCATCCTGCGAAGAACGTCCAGGCAAATGCCATGGGCAACGAGATGACTCGCCATCTCACGGTGCGGAACGGATGCACGAACTTTATCGGCAAGAGCATGGCCACGGCCAAGGCGACGACCAGCGTCAGGCTGATCCAGAAATCGGGCTTGATGGCAAAGAGAACCAGAACAACCATGTTCCAGCAGGCCGGGAAGCCGTTGAAGGAATTGTCTGACGTCTTCATCCGGGTGTCGGCAAAGTAGATCGCCGAAAGAAAGGTGATCACGATGATGGCCACCCAACCGGTCCATCCCGGCAGCAGGTCGGAATGAAACAGGGCGAAAGCGGGAATGACGACGTAGGTGAGGAAATCGACGATCACGTCCAGAATCGAGCCGTCGAGACGCCTTGCATTGACCGTGACCCGAGTTGCACGTGCGAGCGGTCCGTCTAGCCCGTCCACGGCGAAAGCCACGAGAAGCCAAAGGAACATGGTGGCCCAGTTGCCCTCCACCGCCGCCAGAAGGGCGAGCATGGCAAAAACTGCGCCGGATGCCGTAAGCAAATGGACCAGGTAGGCGTTTATCCGAGGCGTCATGAAATCTTCATGACGCATCTTGTGCAGTTATGCGATGCATTTTGCAGCTTTCCCCGGAATTTCGTCTCCCGCACGCAATCATCGCCTCGCGCGCCGAATCTCGCAGTCGTCCATGCGGCCATTGCCGCTCGTCTCAGCCATCGCTATTGCATACGGTCGGTGCGCTTTCTGCAATCCGGTGCTGTCGGATTTCAGTCCGGACGAGCGATGAATGCGGCTTGCAGGGAGAGTGCGCCCGTTCGCCCGGGACTTGGAGTTGCTCCGTTGTCACCCGAATTCTCAGGCAAGGCGGGTGCACTGTCGGAGCGATGACGAGGCCGTCTTTTCGTCGGTGCGGTTCTGTGGCGCAAGTCTTTGGACGCAATTGAGCTTCGACAAGTCGCGGAACCACCGTGATCACGTGGAGACTTACGTCCATGACTGAAATGTGCTGTGCTTTCATTCGTTCGGTGCATGTTGGCCGGAACACTCTCCAGCGCGGCATCGCGTTGGCCGAGTGAGACATCGGCACCTTGGATCATCCCGGTGCGTCCGAGGGTGTCCTTGGGCCATATGTCGCCGAATTGCCGGGGCGCGTTGCGGAACGGTATCCGGCTGGAAAACTTCAGTCCTGGATATAAGCCCATCAAGTGCAACTCGTCCCCGAGCGCCTATGGGTAGTCGATGGGTCAGGTTCAGTGCGTGCGCTCAGGGCATCGACACTTCTTTTTGGCTGACGAAGAACCTGCATAGTTCAGCGTCCAGCACCCGACTTTCATAATTGGAAAAGGTGTCACGGTCGCGAATCTCCTTGGCGGCACGCTGGATGACCTGGAAGGTGCTGGATGACCTGGAAGGTAGAGTGAGCGAGCGAGCCGCCGATGCTGAATTGCTTTGCTCCAAGGTCCTCCAGCTGGGTCACGCTCAATGGGCTGCCAGCGAGACCCAAGACCAAGTTGACGGGGGCTTCGGCCGCCCTTGCGAGCCTACCGATGGTTTCCGCTTCGGCGATTCCGGAGACATAGAGTCGGCGATTCCGGAGACATAGAGACAGTAGACATAGAGACAGTCCGCCCACGCGTTTCGATGTCCACGTAAGAGAACAAAGAGGCAACATGAAACACCATGTGACTTTCGGATATGATTCCCCAACATTATCTTGAAATGCATCCTTGCGTGGCGTACATTAAACTCATCCGAATTTCGGAAGTGTTTAAGGGAACTGAACATGCCAAGCCCGACTACACTTGAAATGTCGCCAGGCAAAGCGATTCTGATCAGAGAGGCTGCTGCGGCCACGGGAGTCTCGGCGCGCAAGATCAACCGCCTGATCGATGATGCCGTTCTGCCGAAGTCTGCATGCGTCAAGCTCGGCTCGCGCCGTGCGGTGCGTGCTTACGCGGTTCCCATGGTCAGTTTCGGTGCATCCGACGGTTCCAAGCTGAGCAAGGGCATGCGACTTGAAGCCATGCGGATGATTGAGAAGTTCGCCAAGGAGAACTGGCCACGCCTTCGCGACGAACCCGAACACGCAAGGCTCCTGCGGTTTGAAAGCGGCTGCGTCATGATCTCTCTTGGAGTGCCTGTAAGTGCAGCGATGGCAGGGTTGAACAAACTGAACGATGCGTTCAGTCGCATCGTCGCGGATTCTGAGGTAAGGGGCGGCATCCCCGTCGTGCGTGGAACCCGGATAAGTGTCTACGAAGTCGCGGATGCACTCGCCGCAGACGGCCCGGAGACCACTTTGGAGGACTTCCCGACCTTGAGCCGCGAAGATGTCGAAGCAGCGGCGCTTTACGTCAAGGCACACCCGAGAACTGGGCGGCCTCGCGCCGACTCCAAACTTCGACGTCTGGTGTCAGAAGAGACAGTCGAGTTGACGAGCGTGCATTGAACAAAGGCAAGCATTTGTGAAGTTCCTTATCGACGAGTGCTTGTCCATCGCTTTGGTCGACAAAGCCGTGGCAGCTGGACATGTTGAAAGCGTGCATGTCACCTGGCGCGGCATGAACGGTTGGAAAGACCATCGGCTGATGCAAACCGTCATTGATGACGACTGGACGTTTGTGACCCGAAACTCGGATGACTTCCGACCAAGACGTGGAAGCGCCAGCCAGGCGCCACGCTACGTCGGCCAGCCCCTGCATGCAGGTCTTGTTTGTCTCAACTTGCCCGTAGGCTCTGGGCGCGTAGATCAATTGGAGTATTTCCAAGCGGCGTTGGACTACATCGGCAATCCGGGTGACCTGGTCAACAAAGTGCTCGAGGTCGATCCTAACCCCGCAGATGCAGACCAGGCGCTACTCAGGATTTATGACTTCCCCGACGACGAGACGTAGAATTATTTGTGTCATCACTTGAACCCTCCGTCTTCAACGCATTGGAATCGGCATCACGAAGATCCCGTCCGCGGCATGCAGGTCCTTAAACGCGGTCCCTTTGCTTCTCTGTACTTCACTCAAGATATGCCTCGTGTGTGTATGTGCATAGCGCCGATGGGTAACGATGGTTCTTGTCGCCGACCCATGTCAATGGCGGTGAAATCATGCGTCAGACGAGTTCGAACTGTCTCGAACGATTGCGGTAATGACAACTTGGGACCGCGCACCAAATGTTCTTTTCTTGTTGATAGTCTTTGAGTTATGGGATTGGTATCACGACAATTGTTCACGGAGCCACAGACGTGAATTGTGGGGCTCAATCCAGATTATCCCGCGATGCAGCGTCGCGCAGCCGAGGCATTGCCAATTTGCATGCCCCTTCGGGTGAGCCGTCTTGGCCGGCGTTAGGAGACGAGACAATGCCCGGAGTCCGGTCGAACCGCCAACGGTATGCGGCACGCCTGAACGCTTTCAAGGCCGCGCTTCCGCCGGATCGGCGCGACGTGCCGCATCTGCTGGAACTTGCTGCTCGCGTCGGGAAGCTTGACGCTGCCGACCTTAATTTTCCCGATCATGTCTCTGTCGAAAACGAGGCTTCGGTGCGCGCCGCTCTTGAGGCAAACGGAGTGCGCCTGAACGGTCTTGCGACGCGGTTCTATGGAGAGCCTGAATTCGCCATTGGCGCCTATACGAATCCTGATCCCGCAGTTCGGCGAACGGCCATCGATCAGACGCTTGAAGCGATCGACATCTGTGCCAGGCTAGGAGCCCGACAGCTGACGCTCTGGATGGGGCAGGACGGATTCGACTACGCCTTTCAGGTGGACTACGCGCGGGCTTGGGATGACACGATCTCGGCGATGGCCGAGGTGGCCGACCACAATCGCGAGATAGATGTCGCCATTGAGTACAAGCCGAACGATCCGCGCGCCTATTCGCTGATGCCGGATGTCGGGACGACGCTTCTCGCCACGCAGGAGCTGGACCGTCCCAATGTCGGCGTAACGCTCGATTTTGCCCATGTCCTCCACGCTGACGAAATGCCGGCCCATGCCGCGAGTCTTGTCGCGCGCCATTCCCGTCTGCTGGGTGTTCATCTGAACGACGGCTACGGCAAGCGCGATGACGGCTTGATGGTTGGCACCGTGCACCCGGTTGCAACCGTCGAACTCTTCGTTGAACTGGACCGCATAGGCTACGATGGCGTGATCTACTTCGACACGTTTCCTGATCTCTCGGGACTGGACCCGGTCGAAGAGGTCCGGACGAACGTCCACATGGCCGAGCGACTCCGCGCCATTGCCGGAAAGCTCCGCGCAAACACGGATCTTGCCTCAGCAATCGCCCGCCAGGATGCTGCACTCAGCCAGCGCATCGTTGCCCGCGCGCTCTACGGCAAGTGAGCGGGATCGTCGTTCTTGGTGCGTTGAACCATGATGTCGTCGTGGATGCACCGCGCATGCCGAGGCTGGATGAAACACTTCCTGGCATGCGCGTCGATTACCGCTTCGGCGGCAAGGGCGGTAATCAGGCTCGTGCCGCTGCGCGGATGGGTGCGCAGGTCGCTATGGCCGGACGGGTCGGGCGGGACAGCGCAGCGGAGACGATTCGAACTGCAATGGATGCCGCGGGCGTCGAGCATTCGCTTGTTCTGGAGACTGACGCGCCCACCGGCATGAGCGTCGCGATCTCGCTGCCCTCGGGCGAATACGGTGCCGTCATCGTACCGGGCGCCAATCTTGAAAATGACGGTGACATCTCGTGGCGGGAACCGCCGCTGGCAGGTCTTCTCCAAAACGAAATTCCCGAGGCCGCAAATCTTGCGTTTGCTTCCCGTCTGCCGCCTGACTCCTTGCTGATTGCAAATGCCGCGCCGGCGCGCCGGCTTCCCGTCGAGTTGGCGGAACGGGTCGACGTGTTGATCGTGAACCTCATCGAAGCTGAAGGTCTGACAGGGCACCTCGATCCGGAAGCCGCCCTGACCGCTCTCGCACGTTTGGTGCGGGGTGCCGTTATCTTGACCCAAGGTGCCAATGGCGCGATATTGATGGAGAACGGCCAGATGACACATCATCCGGCATTTTCGACCGAGGTCGTGAGTACGCATGGGGCAGGGGACATGTTCACGGGCGCTCTTGCTGCCCGAATCACTGCAGGCGATTCGCTCCAGTCGGCGTTGCGATTCTCTCAGGCTGCCGCTGGGTTGCTTGTGTCCTCCCCGATTGACCGGCGTTCCGAGGTCACGCATGCCGCCGTCGAGGCATTTCTTGGCTGCGGGTAGGCGCAAACCGGAGTTCCACAGGCCTGTAGCATCGGCAGGGATGGCGCCGGGGCGGAAAGAGCGATGACCAGATTTCAATCGCTATTCGGAACGACCAAGCCGGTTATCGGCATGGTTCACCTTGGTGCATTGCCTGGATCGCCGCTCCATGATGCCGAGACCGGCATTGACAGCCTCGTTGAATCTGCGCGTGCGGATCTGACAGCTCTCCAAGTGGCCGGGTTCGATGCAGTCATGTTCGGCAACGAGAACGACAGGCCCTACGAATTCGATGTCGATACGGCCTCCACTGCGACCATGGCATTCGTAATCGGGCAGCTGAAGGACAAGATTGCTGTGCCCTTTGGCGTCAACGTGCTTTGGGACCCGATGGCGACGGTTGCACTTGCAGCTGCCACGGGCGCCGCCTTTTGCCGGGAGATTTTCACGGGCACGTATGCCTCGGACATGGGGCCCTGGACACCCGATGCCGGCAAGGCGATGCGCTATCGTGATCGTCTCGGGCGTCCGGACCTTGCAATGTTCTACAACATCTCCGCCGAGTTTGCCGACAGCCTCGATCGCCGATCGCTCCCGGACCGGGCACGGTCCGCGGTCTTTTCCTCGATCCCCGATGCGGTGCTGGTTTCCGGCACAATCACGGGCGAGGCTGCGCGCATGGAGGACCTGGAAGCGGTGAAGGCGGTGCTTCCCGACACGCCGGTCATGGCAAATACCGGTGTGAAGCACGAGACAGTCGCTGACGTATTGAAGATTGCCGACGGCTGCATTGTCGGCTCGGCACTGAAGTTCGAAGGTGATACATGGCAGGCAATAGATCCGGATCGAGCGAGGGATTTCGTGCAGCGGGCAAGGTGCGCCGAATGAGTGTCCGCGAACTCCTGGCTGACCTGATGTCAATTCCTGGCCTTTCGGGGCACGAAGATCGCGTTCGCCGGCGGATTGTCCATCACCTCGGTTCGTTGCCCAGCACGAGTGACAGGCTGGGCAACCTTTGGACCACGTTCGAGGGCAGCGGTCCGAGCATACTTCTGTTCACCCACATGGATCAGCTCGGCTTCGTGGTCCGCAAGATCGAAGCCGACGGCTTTCTGCGCCTCGAACGTCTTGGTGGCGTGCCCGAGCGTGCGCTAGCCAGCCAAATGGTGACCATCTGCCTTGGCGAAGGCCGGGACATCAACGGAGTCATTGCCAACAAGAGTCACCACGCCACGACTCCGGACGAGAAATACACGGTTGTCCGCTATCCCGACCTCTACGTCGATTGCGGCTTCGACACCCGTGAAGCCGCCGAGGCGGCCGGAATCAAAATCGGTACGCCGGTCGTCTATTCGCCCGGCGGTTCGGCATTGGGCGAACACCGCGTGACCGGTCCTGCGATAGATGACCGGGCCGGTTGCGCCGTCCTGATCGAGGTGGCCCGCATGCTTGCTGACCGCAGGAAGGGCCCGACCGTTCACGTCGCATTTGCAACGCAGGAGGAATTCTCCCTGCGTGGCGCGCAGCCGCTGGCGCAGCGGCTGTTGCCGGACATCGCCATTCAGGTCGACCTCATGCTTGCCACCGACACGCCCGACATGGTTGATCGCGGCGAGATGCGACTAGGACAGGGCCCGGGCGTCAGCCTATACAGTTTCCACGGGCGAGGCACGCTCAATGGAGTCATCCCGCACCCGGCGCTGGTCCGGCTGTTCGAAGGTGCCGCTGGCGAAATTGGAGTGCCGCTCCAGCGCAGTGCGCAAACCGGAGCGCTGACCGATCTGTCTTATGTTCAACTCGTCGGCGAAGGTGTCGCGTCGATCGACGTGGGTTTCCCGATGCGTTATTCGCATTCGTCGCGCGAGGTCGTGGACTTTCGTGATCTCGACGCACTATGCAAACTCCTGATTGCAGCGCTGGATCGCATCGGCCCGCATTTCAGCCTTTCGCGCGACTGACAAACGGGGCCGGAGTCCATGACATACACTCTCGGCATCGACATCGGGACGTACGAATCCAAGGGGGCCTTGGTGTGCGTCCGTACTGGCAGAATAGTCGCGCAGGCCGCGCATCCGCATGAGATGCTCGTGCCTCAGCCGGGCTGGGCCGAGCATCGGCCGGAAGAGGATTGGTGGGGCGATACAGTACGGATCATCCGCCAGCTCATTGCCGAGAGCAGCATTGATCCCAGCGATATCGCTGCGCTTGCGGTCTCTGCCATCGGCCCCTGCATGCTGCCTGTCGATGCCGATGGAAAGCCGCTGATGAACGGTGTCCTGTACGGCGTGGATACCAGAGCGGACAAGGAGATCGCCTACCTCAACGCCGGGATCGGCGAAGATGAAATTCTCGCAACCTGCGGCAACGCCCTTACGTCGCAATCGGTCGGTCCGAAAATTCTATGGCTCAAGCGAAATCATCCCGATCTGCATGCCAGGACGCACAAGATACTGACCTCGACGAGTTTCATCACGCACCGCCTGACCGGCGAATACGTGATCGACCACTATACGGCTGCAAATTTCAGCCCGCTGTATGACGTGGGCAGGCTTGACTGGTCGGACGCACTGACCGGCGAGATCACTCCGCTGAATCGGCTTCCGAAGCTGTGTTGGAGCAGTGAAATTGCGGGCTTCGTCACCGATTGGGCCGCCGCCGAAACGGGCCTCGCCAAAGGCACGCGCGTTACCTGTGGCACCATCGATGCGGCGGCGGAAGCCGTCAGCGTCGGCGTTCGCAATCCTGGCGACATGATGATGATGTATGGCTCGACCGTTTTCGTCATCCAGGTGACCGACGAACCGGTTCGAGACCCGCGCCTTTGGTATGCGCCCTGGCTGGTCCCCGGCCAGCATGCATCCATGGCGGGGCTCGCGACCTCGGGTACCCTCACCCACTGGTTTCGCGACCAGCTCGCCGGGGATCTCCGTCGCGAAGAGGCGTTTCCCAGGCTTGCTGCCGAGGCCGCCGAATCGCCGCCCGGCTCCAATGGCCTGATAGTGCTTCCCTACTTTTCGGGAGAGCGCACGCCGATTCACGACCCAAAGGCGAAAGGTGTCTTTTTCGGGCTGAACCTGACCCATACAAGAGGCGACATCTACCGCGCGTTGATCGAAGGCATCGCCATGGGCACCGCCCACGTGATCGAGACCTACCGCGATGCAGGCGCAAAACCGGAACGCATTCTGGCTGTCGGCGGAGGCACCAGGAATTCACTCTGGCTGCAGTCAACCTCGGACTTTGGCGACGTTGCCCAGACCGTCAGCAGGATCTCGGTCGGCGCCAGCTATGGTGACGCATTCCTCGCAGCGCTGGCCGTCGGGCAGGCTCAGTGGGAGGACATTGCTGTCTGGAACCCGTCGGCGGAGAAAGTCAGTCCGAGACGCTTGGCCATGCATGATCGTCACTACCGGCGCTTCTTGCGTCTCTACGAGAGGACGAAGGACATCGCGGCCGAATTGAGCGAAGATCTGGAGACGGCGGGCCAGCAGTGACGCCGTGCCTGCTTCTCGGTTTCGGGACTTTAATCATGCCTCGGAACGATGACGGGTCGGCCCCGGGTACGGCTTGATTCGCACGTTGAAGGCAGTGCCGTCCTGCGCAATTGCTTCCGCTTACGTTATCCCGAGGAGGATCAAGTTCAGGCAGCGGTTCTACCCGACCGTGTCTTCCCGGTCGTGGATCCCGGACTTCGCACTCGGAACAAAGCGCATGCCGAACCGGTCGGTCGCATTCAGCGTCACTTCACGGCGCCTGCAGCCATTCCCTTAATGATGAAGCGTTCAAGAACCACGCCGATGATGATCAGCGGCACGATCGCGGCTGTCGAGAGCGCCGCCATCGCCCACCAGTTTATTCCTTGGCTGCCGGTCTGGCTCGCCACCATCACCGGAAGTGTCTTGGCGTCGGTAGAGGTCAACAGCGCGGCAAAGAAGTACTCGTTCCAGGTCAGGACAAGAGACAGGATGAACGCCGCGACCATGCCGGGAAGTGCGATCGGCATGACGATTGTCAGGAACGCCTGCCAGATCGAGAGCCCGTCCACGAGCGCGGCTTCCTCAAGTTCAACCGGGATCGACTGGAACTGGTCGCGCATGATCCAGATGACGATCGGAAGCACCGTCAACGTGTACAAGAGAATCAGGCCTATCCGCGTATCGAGCAAATCGAGCGAACGATAAAGCACCAGAAAGGGCAGGGCGAGCACTACCGGCGGCAGGATCAACTGGCTGAGGAAGAAGAACGAGATGTCCGGATTCCGCATGAAGCCGAACTTGTATCGGAACCGGCTGAGACCGTAGGCGGCGAGCGAGCCGAGGACAACCGCCAGAACCGAGGCCGAAACGCTGGTGATCGCCGAGTTGGTGAAGCGTTTCAGGAATTCCTCGCGCACGGTGGATTCCTGTCCGGCCAGTCGTGGCGAAAGACCGAGGCTGTCCCAGCCCTTCCATGCCGGCCAAAAGTCGACAAAGGGGATCATGTGTCCCTGCATGACGTTCGGAGCCAGCTTGAAGCTCGTGGTGACGGTCCAGTAGATCGGAAACAGGCAGACGACCGTCCAGAAGATCAGGATGCCATAGACAGCCGCACGTCCCGCATACCACTTTGCCTTGTGCGAAAGGTCGCTGGAATGGTCGCGAAAGATCTGCTCGGCCATCTCAGTACCTCGGGTTCATCCAGCGGTCGACCGCCTTCATGAAGACGGTGATGGCTACGACAATCAGCACGAGGTAAACGATCGCAAGCAGCGTTCCGTAGCCGACGTTGGAGCGATCCCTGTATTCGCGGAAGATAAAGCTCGTCACGCTGTCCGTCGCACCCCCAGGCCCGCCGGACGTGACGTTGATGATGATGTCGGCCAGCTTCAGCTTGAAGATAATGCGGATCAGGATCGCTGTCAGCGAGACGGGAAGCATCAGCGGAAACGTCACCTCCCAGAAGCTGCGCCAGCCGCTGGCGCCATCGACACGGGCGGCTTCCTGAATATCGCGCGGGATCGCCTGAAGTCCGGCGAGCAGCATGATCATCATGAAGGGAATGAACGTCCAGGCATCCATGATCATGATGGTCAGCCTCGCGATCTCGGGATCGCCAAAAAAGCTCGGACGATCCCAGCCCAGCCAGCGCGCCAGCCGCGAAATCGGTCCGAACCGGATCTCCAGCATTGACTTGCCGACCATCCAGGACACGGCCACGGGCGAGAGCATGAGCGGCATCAGGAACGCCACGCGAAAGAACTTCCGTGCCCGGATCTGGCTCGCCATGATCAATGCCAGGCCGAAGGCAATGGAATATTCCACGAGTATCGCGAGCGTGTAATAGACCATGTTCTTCAACGCGTTCCAGTAGAACGGATCGGTCCACATCTGC
>JAJEGW010000070.1 GCA_022819605.1 Silicimonas sp.
GCCGGTGGGTCCGTGGTCCTGGTCGACCCGCGCGGCACCTCCCAGCGATGCAGCGGATGCGGGGCGGAGCCGGACAGGCCGAAGACGCTCGCGGACAGGGTGCACTGCTGCGACGTCTGCGGTCTCGTGCTTGACCGCGACGTCAACGCCGCCCGCAACGTGCTGCAGCAGCTCAAGGGGCCGGGAACCGGCCTTCGGTCGCGAAGCGTGCGGGTTGCCGCGTAGCTTGGCCGAGAAGCCGTCGCCTTCAGGCGACGGAGTGTTCACGCGACATACGGTGGCTACAGTGCCGTGAATCGACAGGAGGAACCCGTGCAGGAATGGCTGACCATGCGCGCCGCTGATCTTGGGCGCGGAATCGGGACTGGCAAGATCGACCCGGCAGAGCTTGCAGAATCCTGCCTTGCCGCGATCGAGGCGCATCCCGTTGCGCCTCGCATATATGTACGCGTCACGGCCGATCGCGCGCGCGGCGAGGCGCTTGCGTCACGTGACAGGGCAAGAAGGGGCATGCGCCTTTCGTCCTTGGACGGGGTGCCAGTTTCCTGGAAGGACCTCTACGACATGTCAGGCGTTGCGACCGAGTCGGGCACCAAGTTGCTGACAGGTCGCATTGCCCGCAAGGATGCGGCGGTCGTGCGGAACGCGACCCGGGCCGGGCTGGTCTCTCTCGGCAAGACCCATCAGACGGAACTGGCGTTTTCGGGGCTTGGGCTGAATCCCGTGACCGAATCTCCGCCTTGCGTCAATGATCCCGAGGCCGTCTCCGGCGGCTCGTCTTCCGGCGCGGCCGCCTCGGTGGCGTTCGGGCTTGCGGCAGCGGGAATCGGTTCGGATACTGGCGGTTCAGTACGCATACCGTCCGCCTGGAACGACCTTGTCGGCCTGAAGACCGCGTGGGGACGCCTGTCGCTTGACGGTGTCGTGCCCCTTTGCCCTCGATTCGACACGGTTGGGCCGCTTTGCAGGTCGGTTGAGGATGCAGCGCTGCTGCTGGCTGCCCTCGAAGGGATCGGACCCGTAGATCTCGGCGAACCGTCGCTTTCGGGAGTCAAGCTTGCAGTGCTTCGCACGGCAGCGTTCGAGGGAATCGAGGATGAGCCGCGCGATGCGTTCGAGGGCGCAGTCGAGCGCCTTCGTTTCGCTGGTGCGAAGGTTGATGACATCGAGGTTCCCGTGGTTGACGAAGCCATGGCGCTGGCACCGACTCTCTTTCCCGCCGAAGCGTACGATACGTGGAAGGAGAAGATCGAAGCAGAGGGTGATCTCATGTATTCCCCTGTCAGAAAACGATTTTTGCAGGGCAGATCGATCAGTGCAGAGAGCTTGCGGACTGCGTGGACGAAACTGGGTGCGCTTCGAGAGACCTATCGGGACGCAACTGGAGGGTTCGATGCGCTGATCTTGCCAAGCGTGCCGATTCGCCCGCCGAAGGCTGAAGCTATGCTGGCGGATGAGGAGGCGTTCACGCGGGCGAACCTTCAGGCGCTTCAGAACACCCGAATCGGCAACCTGATGGGCCTTGCGGGGCTTACGCTGCCCGTCGGCGTGGCATCCTGCGGCTTGATGCTCCAGGGAGCCCGGGAGGAGGACGTTCTCAGATTGGGCCTCGCGGCAGAGTCGGCCTTGTCCTGATATCGTCGAAAGGCCACAGAAACTCTGGTCGCGTGCCAAAGTTCTCATTTTGCGTGGACCGACGCGACTTCTCCGGCTATTCTTCCGGAAAACGGGGCGAAACGATCCCGGCATTGAGGCAGAGATGGAACTTCCCGAGCGGTTTGCGAACCTTCCGGACTATACATGGCCGCGTTTGCGGGCTCTTCTGGATTCGCACCTGCCAGGAGGGGAGGTTGTCAATCTGGCGATCGGCGAGCCTCGGCATGCCTTTCCCGAATTCGTGAGCGAGACAATTTCGGCGCATGCAGAGGACTTTGGCCGATATCCGCCGAACCACGGCTCGCCCGAGCTTCTGTCCGCGATTGCAGGCTGGATTGAACGACGCTTTGGCGTTGCGCTGGACGAGAACCGGTTGATGGTTCTCAACGGAACGCGAGAAGGGCTGTTTTCCGCCTCCGTCGCGCTTTGCCCCGAAGCGAAGGGCGGAAGGCGCCCGTTCGTTCTGATCCCGAACCCGTTCTACCAAGCCTACATGACTGGCGCGCTGGCCGCTGGCGCCGACCCTGTCTTTCTGCCTGCAACCCGGGAGACAGGGTTCCTTCCGGATCTCGACGCAATTGACCGGGATGTGCTGGAGCGCACGGCGGCATTCTATTTCTGCTCGCCGGCAAATCCCCAGGGCGCGGTCGCTTCCCGCGACTACTGGAAGGTGGTCTTGGCGCTGGCCGAAAG
The DNA here is from genome assembly GCA_022819605.1 of Silicimonas sp. Lineage (GTDB taxonomy): Bacteria > Pseudomonadota > Alphaproteobacteria > Rhodobacterales > Rhodobacteraceae > JAJEFO01. Next base: position 2,350 of record JAJEGW010000070.1, read on the forward strand.
GCACGACTTCCGGGTCTTCGCCGACGAGTGCTATTCGGAGATCTGGCGTTCCGAGAGGCCGGTCGGAGCCCTTGAGGTCGCCGCCGAAATGGACTCGGATCCCGAGCGGCTGTTCGTCTTCCATTCGTTGTCCAAGCGATCGAACCTGCCAGGGCTGCGCTCCGGATTCGTGGCCGGCGGCGCGAAGGGCATCGCCGAAATCAGGCAGTTGCGCTCCTATGCGGGCGCGCCGCTGCCCGGTCCGGTCCAGCGGGCTTCCGCACGGGTCTGGGACGACGAGAAGCATGTCGAAGCCAGCCGGCAGCGATACGTACGGAAGTACGAAATGGCCGACCGCATCTTTGATGGCGTCGATGGCTATGTCTCTCCACCCGCTGGCTTTTTCCTTTGGCTGCCCGTGCAGGACGGTGAGGATGCAGCGTTGAGCCTCTGGCGCGAGTCAGGCGTACGCGTGCTTCCCGGAGCCTATCTGGCCTCGGGCAGAAACGGAGCGAATCCCGGCGTTGGTTACATCCGGGTGGCAATGGTCGCTGACGAACCGGAACTTGAGCGCGGATTGGAGGAACTCCGCAACCGCCTATGCATGTGAGGCAAGGACATGGCATTTCAGACAAGAACCCGCGATCCACTCCTTGACAGTGACACCCAGGCGATCATCGAGCGCCGAAGCAAGGAAATCCTTGGACTCCTGCTTCTGGGCATTGGCGTCGCGATTGTACTGGCGCTCGGCTCGTATTCTCCGGATGAGCCGGGCTGGCGGTCGGCGACAGGACCTACGGACGACAATCTCTTGGGGGCCATCGGCGCGACCTTTGCCCTGCTGGTCTACGTGATTATCGGTTACGGGGGGTGGGCACTTGCCCTGGTTCCCCTGGCATGGGGCCTTCGCTTTCTTCTGCATATTGGCGAGAAGACCGCATTGCGGCGCTTGGTTTTTGCGCCTGTCGCTATTGCCATGGTGTCGATGTATTTTGCGACCCACGTCACGGGCGCGGATTGGAAATACGCGTCCGGGCTTGGCGGCCATTTTGGCGACGTCGTGCTGGGCTCCGTTCTGGTCTTTCTGCCCGTGGAACTCGACATCGGACTGAAGGTTCTTTCGGCGGCACTCTTCGTCGGCGGCGCCGCGTTGTTGGCCTACGTGCTGGGCGTAACGCGCAGCGAAGTCCGGCATTTCGCGCGGTTCCTGGTGAGCGGCTTGGCCTTTGGCGGGCGCATGGTCGTCCGTTTCACGGCCGAAAGCGTCGCAGGCGGTTGGCGTGCAGGCCTGCGGGCGTTCCGCACGAGTTCGTCCGAGGCGGATTTCGACCAGGGCTTGCGAGGTGACAATTCTCGTCCGGGCGCGGAAATTGCCCGGCCAGGGTCGCATTCGGCGGACGGGTCCGCTGCTCTGGAGGAGCCTCCGCTGTCCCGCGAGATTGGCCGGATCGGGGCACGGATTGCAGATGTCGTTGAAAGAAGGACGCAAGACTCCGGGCACATCCTCCGCGAGGAGCCGCCTCTTCGGCGGCCGGAAAGTCCGGGCGACCTGGAATTTTCCCGGCAGGAACATGGTGACATCGACGAGGAACTTCCCATGCCGGATGCTGAACTCATGGATCCGATCGGCATGGCTGCGGGTTCCGACCGCATCGCCGCGCCCGAGGCAACGGCGACGGTGCAGCACGCGGCAAAGCGGCCCGCCAGGTCTCGCCGGGCTCGCGCCGAGGCGGAACCGTTCCTGCCTTTCTCCGATCGCAAGGCCGAATTCGAAGTGCCTCCATTGGGCCTTCTGACCGATCCGATCACGATCAGGCGCCATCATCTTTCGGACGACGCGTTGAAGGAAAACGCACGGATGCTCGAGAATGTTCTTGATGACTATGGCGTCAGGGGCGAGATCGTCAGCGTGCGTCCCGGCCCGGTCGTGACAATGTACGAGCTTGAACCCGCTCCCGGTCTCAAGGCCAGCCGCGTCATGGGGCTTGCGGACGACATAGCGCGCTCCATGTCGGCGCTTTCGGCACGTGTCTCCACCGTCCCGGGACGTTCCGTCATCGGCATTGAGCTGCCAAACGACAATCGCGAGATGGTGGTCCTTCGCGAGATGCTGTCCACTCGCGACTACGGTGACAGCAAGCAGCGCCTTCCGCTGGCGCTCGGCAAGAACATCGGCGGCGATCCAGTGGTTGCGGATCTTGCCAGGATGCCTCACCTCCTGATTGCCGGGACCACGGGATCGGGCAAGTCGGTCGCCATCAACACGATGATCCTCAGCCTTCTGTACAAGCTGACGCCTGAGGAATGCCGCCTGATCATGATTGATCCGAAGATGCTGGAGCTTTCCGTCTACGACGGCATTCCCCACCTGCTTTCGCCGGTCGTGACCGATCCGAAGAAGGCGGTGATCGCCCTGAAATGGGTCGTCGGCGAGATGGAGGAGCGCTATCGCAAGATGTCCAAGATGGGTGTCCGCAACATCGAGGGCTACAATGGCCGGGTTAAGGCTGCGCTTTCCAAGTGAGAGATGTTCTCGCGCACCGTGCAGACCGGATTCGACGACGAGACGGGCGACCCGGTGTTCGAGACGGAGGAATTCGAGCCGGAGACGCTTCCCTACGTCGTGGTGATCGTGGACGAGATGGCCGACCTGATGATGGTCGCGGGCAAGGAAATCGAAGCCTGCATCCAGCGCCTGGCCCAAATGGCCCGGGCTTCCGGCATTCACTTGATCATGGCAACGCAGCGGCCGTCAGTGGACGTCATCACGGGGACAATAAAGGCGAACTTTCCGACCAGGGTTTCGTTCCAGGTCACGTCGAAGGTCGACAGCCGGACTATCCTCGGGGAAATGGGTGCAGAGCAGCTGCTCGGCCAGGGCGACATGCTCTACATGGCTGGAGGAGGCAAGATCATTCGCGTTCACGGGCCCTTTGTCTCGGACGAAGAGGTCGAGGAAGTGGTCAGTCACCTGAAGAGCTTCGGGGCCCCGGAATATCTTGCGGGCGTCGTGGCGGGGTCCGACGAAGAGGCGAGTTCGGACATCGATCTCGTGCTTGGCCTTGGAGGAAACACGGATGGCGAGGACGCGCTTTACGATCAGGCTGTCCAGATCGTCATCAGCGACCGCAAGTGCTCGACGTCCTATATTCAGCGCAAGCTTGCCATCGGCTACAACAAGGCCGCGCGGCTTGTCGAGCAGATGGAGGAGAGCGGTTTGGTCAGCGCGGCCAACCACGTCGGCAAGCGCGAGATCCTGGTGCCCGAACAGGGTTGATGTTGCGAACCAGGCCTTTGGCAGAAAGACCTTTGTTGGGGATGTTGCGCAGGCAGAAGTTAAGGATGCCCGGCTGACTTTGATTCATGGATTGGGCTGCGATGCAAAGGCCCAACCTGCTTGGACAAAATTTCATTTGACAGGTTCGGAAGCCAGGCAACGACGGTGACGCGGACCGGGCGCAGGAGCACGTGGCTCCATACCCGGATGCATGGGTCCAGTGGCAAAGTGGCGGGCGCAGCGATCACTTGCGCAAAGGGCGGTGCAAGCATGCACGTGCCACGTGCAAACTGACGGGCATGAATGGAATTTCCGTCCGTGCCCCTCGAATCCTGCGATGGGTGTCCGAGACAGGTCCGGTCGCGTCGTCGAGCAAGAATGCGCATCACGAAATTCTCAACCGTCTGTCGCTTGGTTTCGCAACGAATATGTGCTTGTTCTCGGCCAGAACGAACAACGAAACGAACCGGTCAGGAGGCACGATGCTTCGCCGCACCTTTCTTGCCAGCGGGATCGCCCTTGCGGCGACCCCCGTGCTTGCTGAGCAAAAGCTGACACTTGACGCGATTTCGCGTTACATCATGAAAATCACGCGCGCGAAATGCGATTTTGCGCAGATCAACGATGACGGCACGCTCTCGACCGGCACCCTGTACATCTGGCGTCCCGGAAGAATGCGCTTCGAATATGACGCGCCTGAAGACCTGCTTGTCATGGCAGGCGGTGGCCAAGTCGCCATATTCGACGGCAAGTCGAACATTTCCGGCGCAGAGCGGTATCCGCTGAGACGGACGCCATTGAACCTGATCCTGGAACGAGACATCGATCTCGGGAGTCGCGACATGGTCATAGATCATGACTTTGACGGCACGGCCACCATCGTGACGGCGCAGGACCCCGAGCACCCTGAATACGGCCATTTGCAGCTCAAGTTCACGGACAATCCGGTTGAACTCCGCCAATGGGTGGTCTTCGACGGGCAGGGAGCACAGACCACGGTCGTCCTGGGGCAGCTCGAATTGCCCAGCGAATTGCCCGGCTCGTTGTTCAGCATTGAACTTGAGGAAGCCGAACGGCGCGGCAACTAGATCTTTCTGCAACGCCTCAATTGCGCGTCATACATCGCAGCACGGCTTGACACCTCGTTGGCGATGCGCAGCAGCCACGGCTTTTTGCGATGACTGCCGCGTTTGTAGCCTACCCGGCCTTCGTGATAGGCAAGGTACTGGTTGCGTGCGTCATGTAGCGGAATTCCCAAGGCCCTTTGCGACCCCTTGAAATACCAGCCCATGAAATCGGTCGCGTGCCGAATCTTGTTTCTGCGCGCGCCGTAGGCGCGCTGATCGCGCTGGTATTCCTTCCAGGTTCCGTCCAGGGCCTGGCTGTAGCCATAAGCCGAGCTTTGCCGGCCCGCGGGAATGAACCAGAGAAAGTACTTGCGAGGCGTGCGCGCGTTGCCGACGAACTTGCTCTCCTGATAGATCGCCGCCATTTGCACCGCCACGGGAACGCCCCAGCGTTTCTGGGTCCGCTTCATGGCCGACAGGTAGCTTGGCCGCTGCTTGACGATCGAACACGCGTCGTCCAGATTCCTGGGTGGCTCGCGCTGGCCGCAAGCTGCAAGGAGACCAAGCAGCAACGCGGCGCAAAGGATTCTGCTCATTCCTCAATCCGCCTCTTTTTTTTGGGAAGCTTAGCAAGGATTGCCTGCATTGGGAAGAATGAGAGTGGCCGGATTTCGGCAAGCATGACCCGGTTTTCGGCAAACAGAATCTTGAAGTTCTCGCCAGATTGGCGGACAAGGGAAGCCCTGCGCCTTTGGACGCGAGGAGTCGCAACCATGTTCACGTCGAAAGCGAAGTATTCGCTGGGTCAGGTCGTGCGCCACAGGAAGCATCCGTTCCGTGGTGTCATTTTCGACGTTGATCCCGTCTTTTCGAACAGCGAGGAGTGGTATGAGGCGATTCCGGAGGACAGCCGGCCGTCAAAGGAACAGCCGTTCTACCACCTTCTGGCGGAAAACGAAGACAGCTACTACGTGGCGTATGTTTCCGAGCAGAACCTGGTCGTTGACAAGTCCGGCGAGCCCGTGGAGCACCCGGGCCTGCCCGAGTTCTTCGGCGATTTCGATGACGGCCAGTACCCGCTCCAGGTGCAGCTGAACTAGCAGCCGACGGCGGCGCCGTCCTTCCTGGGATCCGATGCGCCGATCAGCGCGCCGCTTTCGTGATCGATCAGGATGGCCTGCGCCCCGCCAATGGGCACGTCAGGCCGTGACAGCCTGTGTCCCGCTTCCGCCAGTTGGTCCTTTGTGGATTCCGGAATTCCATCCTCGATCTGGAGCGTGCCTTCGACCGGGTCGGCAAAGGTGCGAGGTCCGTCAACGGCTTCCTGCAAGCCCATGCCGAAATCGGCGATGTTTGTCAGGAAGTGCGCGTGGCCCGTCGCCTGATATTGCCCGCCCATGACGCCGAAGGTCATGTCCACGTTTCCTCCGACCTTCCGCATCGCCGGAATGATCGTATGCATGGGGCGTTTGCCCGGACCAGCTTCATTCGGGTGGCCAGGAACCACGTTGAAGCCCGAGCCGCGGTTCTGAAAGAGAATGCCGAATTTCGGGCTCGCCACGCCGGAGCCGAAAGGAGAGAAGAGCGAGTAGATCAGGCTGACCGCCATCCCGTCCCCGTCGACGGCAACGAGCAGGACCGTGTCCTTGTGCACGTCTTCCGCAAGGGCTGCGGGGGTGGCCATCGCTTTCTTCGTGTCGATCAGCGCGGCAAGCTTCTCGGCTGTCTCTGCCGCCAGCATGTGTTCAAGTCGAGTCACGTGATCGGGGTCGGCCAGAAATCGGTTTCGTGCGTCGTAGGCAAGTTTCGACGCCTCGGCCTCGACGTGAATTCGCTCGAAGCCGACAGGATCCATGGAAGACAGGTCGAAATGGGAGAGAATGTTCAGCAGCAGAAGGGCCGTGGCACCTTGCCCGTTGGGCCGATGCTCCAGGACGTCAAATTCGCCATACCGCCCGGAGATTGGCGTGCTCCACGTGGCTTCGGTCGCCGCGAAGTCTTCGCCTGCATGGGTTCCTCCCGCTTCGGCAAGCGCCGAGAGCATGTCGTCGAGGACCTCGCCTTCGTAGAACGCGCTGCGCCCGTTTGCAGCGATGCGCCGCAGCACTTCAGCCTGGCCAGGCAGGCACAAGCGCTCGCCGAGGCGATAGGGTCGGCCGGAATTCAGGAAATGCGCCTTTGCGGCATCCGTCATCTCAGGACCTGCCGAGGCAATGTCGGATGCAGTGCGTGGCGCAACGGGCACGCCGTCCTCGAAATACCGGATCGCAGGTGCAAGGCAGCGGTCGAGACCAATTCGGCCAAAGCGCTCCGACAGTCGGCAAAATGCGTCCACGGCACCCGGTACGGTGATCGAGGCTGGATGGCCGGGTTCGATCTTCGTGATGCCATCCTGTCTCAGGCCTTCCGGATCAATACCGGCAGGTGCCCGGCCCGATCCGTTGATCGTCGTGACCGCGTCGGTGCCGGCGGGCTTGATCATCGCGAAGCAATCGCCGCCAATCCCCGTCATGTGCGGTTCGCAAACGCCGAGAAGGACTGCACCGGCAATGGCGGCGTCCACCGCATTCCCGCCATCCTTTATGACGGTCAACGCCTCGGATGCAGCCAGCGGGTGCGAGGTGGCCACCATTCCGTTCGAGGAGAGAACGGCAGATCGGCCTGGAAGCTGGAAATTTCGCATGTCGCTAGAGTCCGTCCAATTGATGTGCAGAAACTAGCGGCGCGCCCGTCAGATGAAAAGCGGCCAGAACCACGTTTTCCCGCGGCACTGCTTTCCGGTTTGGTTGACATCGTCAACTGACGCGGACGAAGGTTGTCGTCGGGAGGATTGCTGCATGCAGGCAGAAGTTGCGATCATTGGGGGCGGGCCTTCGGGACTTCTTCTGTCGCAGCTCCTGAACCGGGCGGGCATTGAGACGGTGATTCTCGAACGTGCTTCGAGGGAACACGTGCTCGGGAGGATCAGGGCTGGCGTGCTAGAAGCAGGTACGGTCGACATGCTTAGGGAGGCGGGCGTTTCGGGCCGGTTGGACCGCGAGGGCATCCTGCACGACGGGTGCTACCTGACCGACAATGACCTGATGGTTCGAATCGACTTTCGCGCCCTGACCGGCAAGCAGGTCACGGTCTACGGCCAGACCGAGGTCACTGCGGACCTCTACATGGCGCAGGATGAACTTGGCACCACGGTTCTTCACGGCGTCGAAGACGTGACTTTGTCCGATCTGGAACAGCCAAGATCCGTGGTGGAGTTCACGCATGAAGGCGACCGCAGGCGGCTTGACTGCCTGTTCGTGGCGGGATGCGACGGATTCCATGGCATCAGCCGCAAGGCCATCCCGGATGATCGGCGGCGAGAATTCGAGCGGACCTATCCCTTCGGCTGGCTCGGCGTTTTGTCCCGCGTTCCGCCCTGCAAGGAAGAGCTGATTTATGCGAATTCCGAGCGCGGCTTCGCCTTGGCATCGATGCGCAACGAGAACCTGTCGCGCTATTACATTCAGGTGCCCATGAGCGATCAGGCGGATCAATGGAGCGACGATCAATTCTGGACCGAGCTGAAGCGCCGCCTGCCGTCCGAAACCGGTGCCGCGATGCTGACCGGACCGTCCATTGAGAAGTCCGTTGCGCCGTTGCGCAGCTTCGTTGCCGAACCGCTTCGCTGGGGCAATCTCTTCCTGGTGGGAGATGCGGCGCACATCGTGCCGCCGACCGGTGCCAAGGGCCTCAATCTGGCAGTGTCCGACGTGCACTATCTCTACCAGGCGCTGATCGACGCGGTCCGGTCAAACGGTCGTTCCGGCGTTGACAACTATTCAGAACGCGCATTGAAGCGGATATGGAAGGCCATGCGGTTCAGTTGGCAGATGACGATGATGCTCCACCGGTTCGAGGACGAAGACGAATTTGCTTCCGAGATGCGCAGGGCGACGCTTGGCCACTTAGCGGCGTCTGAGACCGCGCGACGCGACCTGGCCGAGAACTACGTCGGATTGCCCTTCTGACCGGCAAGATGGGAAATTCCATGGACAAGACTGTCTCCTCGCCTGAACAGGCCGTGGCGGGAATCGAGAATGGAACCGTGCTCATGATCGGCGGATTTGGCGGTTCCGGCGCGCCGGTGGAACTCATTCACGCGCTGGTCGACCGCTACGTCGCTACGGGTTCGCCAGCAAATCTCACGGTCGTGAACAACAATGCCGGCAACGGGCGGGTCGGGATTGCCGCGATGATTGACGCGGGAATGGTAGCCAAGATGGTCTGCTCGTTTCCGCGATCCTCGGATCCGAGGGCGTTTACCGAAAGATACCTCGCTGGCGAAATCGGGCTGGAACTGGTGCCTCAGGGCACCTTGGCGGAACGAATTCGTGCTGCAGGGGCGGGCATACCGGCATTCTACACGCCCACCAGCTACGGGACAGAGCTTGCGGAGGGCAAGCCCGTCGCGGAGTTCGACGGCAAGAAGTACGTGCAGGAGCGTTGGCTGCAGGCGGATGTGGCCGTCATCAAGGCCGAACTGGCCGACACGCACGGCAACCTGACCTATCGGCACGCGGCCCGGAACTTCAGCCCGCTGATGTGCATGGCGGCAGGGGTGTCGATCGTGCAGGCCCGCAAGGTCGTTGCGCCAGGAGATATCGATCCGGAACACGTCGTAACGCCGGGAATATTCGTCGATGCGGTGCTGGAAGTGTCGGAACCGCGGCAGGAAGAGGAGTTGATTCGCTCCGGGGAGGCATACCCGTGAACGTCCAGAAGCTCACGAGTGCGCAGATTGCCTGGCGGGCAGCCCAAGACATCGAGGACGGGGCCTATGTCAACCTGGGCATCGGGCTTCCCGAACTGGTTGCGCGCTTCCAGCCCGAGGGGCGGGAGGCCGTGTTCCATACCGAGAACGGTGTCCTGGGCTTCGGCGAGGCGCCAGCGGCTGGAGAGGAGGACTGGGACCTGATCAATGCCGGCAAGAAGGCGATCACCCTGAAGCCCGGAGCGGCCTTCTTTCACCACGCCGACAGTTTTGCGATGGTTCGCGGCGGGCACCTGGACGTGGCGATTCTCGGGGCTTACCAGGTTGCGCAGAACGGTGACCTCGCCAACTGGCGCGTTGGCTCGAAGGGCGTACCCGCGGTTGGCGGCGCCATGGACCTGGTCCACGGCGCCAAGCGCGTGGCGGTGGTCACAGACCATGTTACCAGGGATGGAAAGCCGAAGCTGGTCGAAGAGTGCACGTTTCCGTTGACGGGCAAGGAATGCATCGGACGCGTCTACACGTCGCTGGCGGTCGTTGACGTCGTTGACGGGCGATTCCTCCTGCGCGAGAAATTGCCAGGAATTTCGCTGGAGGATCTGCAGTCCCTGACCGGGGCCCGAATCGCCACGCCAGATCATGTCGGGAACCTGGTCGCGCCCGACCTGGGCTGAAGTCCTGACGTCCGGTCTTGGTGCAGACAGAGATGCAACTGATGAATCCGAGCTATCCTGAACTGCGCGCAAGGATTCTTGCCTTGACCGAAGGCGAGACCGACGAGGTGGCATTGATGGCAACCATCGCCTGCGAAGTGCATCGTTCCGACGAGCGGTTCGACTGGACCGGGTTTTACCGTGTCGTCGGGCACGAGTTGCTGAAGATTGGGCCGTATCAGGGAGGACATGGCTGCCTGACCATCTCCTTTTCCCGAGGTGTTTGCGGTGCGGCTGCGCGCACCGGAGAGATTCAGCTGGTGCCCGATGTCGACTCATTTCCCGGCCACATCGCCTGTTCTTCCAGCACGCGGTCCGAACTCGTGCTTCCGGTACGGAACGGCGAAGGCCGGCTGATCGCGGTCTTGGACATCGACAGCGATGAGCCGGATGCGTTCAACCAGGAGGACGCCGACGGCCTGTCGGAAATTCTTGACGCGGTCTTCGGCGAGTTGAAGCGGTGAGCGATCCTTGTCGTTCTGCGCGGCCGTGACAGGCGGATACTCTCCGCCGGCCTCTCGGATCGACGTGATCCACGCCGACGACGAGGTTCTGGTCGTGTCCAAGCCTCACGGTCTTCTGTCCGTGCCGGGGAAGGGCGCTCATCTGGCGGACAGCCTGCTGACTCGGCTGAAGGAAGTCTTTCCCGCAACGCTGCTGGTCCATCGCCTTGACCGGGACACGTCCGGCGTCATGGTTTTCGCATTGGTGCCGCATGCGCAGCGCCACTTGGGGCTTCAGTTCGAGAAGCGCCAGGTCCGCAAGGCATACGTGGCGCGGGTTTATGGGCATGTGCCCGGGAGCGTCGGCACGATCGACCTGCCGCTGGCCGCCGACTGGCCCAACCGGCCGCGGCAGATGGTGGATCTTAGGTATGGCAGGCCGGCCGTGACGAAATGGGAAGTGCTTCAGGCATGCACCGATGAATCCCGCTTGATGCTCTTCCCGAGGACGGGCCGATCCCACCAGCTTCGCATTCACTGCCAGGCGATCGGCCACCCAATACTTGGCGATCCGCTTTACGCGGAAGGAGACGCGCGGCAACATCCCAGGCTCATGCTGCATTCCGTCTCGTTGCGCTTCCGGCATCCTGCCGACGGAAGCGAGGTATCGTTCTCTGCGGAACCAGAGATCTGAGACGGGTGGCATGCACTTCGCCGATGCGTCATCAACGTTCCGATTCGGATGGCGCGATCGGAGATTGCCGTCAATCTGGCAAGGTGCCAAAATGGCGGCGAGGGGTCCGGCATGACACTCGTTTACAAGATATTTCGCGCAGGAGAGTTCAAGGCGTTCGAGGCAGCCGGCCGCACGGCCGGATCGCCGGATGACGTAAGGGACGGCTTCGTCCATTTCTCGACCCGCGAACAGGTCGAGGATACGACCGCAAGGCACTTTCCTGGCGAGGTCGGGCTGACGCTCTTATGCGTGGATGCCGGTCCGTTGGCGGACTCTCTCAAGTGGGAACCGTCGCGGGACGGTGCGCTTTTCCCGCATCTGTACCGTGATCTCCTGATCGAGGACGTGAAGTTTGCGCGGGAGCTTCCCCTTTCAGACGGGCGTCACGTGTTCGAGGGTTGCCTAGAGTGATCGAGAGCGCGGCACTGACGGTTCTGAACCGACTTGATCCCGAATTTGCCCACGGTCTTGCGCTTCGGGCATTGCACACACCGTTTGCAGCTTTGCCGGGTCCGGTGAGATCGCCCCACCTGGACGTGGACCTCGCGGGCCTGTGCCTGCCGAATCCCGTCGGTCTGGCCGCCGGATTCGACAAGAACGCGAGCGCGGTTGCCCCTCTCATGCATGCAGGATTCGGATTCCTGGAAGTTGGGACCGCGACACCCCGTCCGCAATTGGGCAACCCGCACCCGAGACTGTTCCGTCTTCGAAAGGATCGGGCGGTGATAAACCGCCTCGGGTTCAACAATGACGGCGTGGAGGCAATCGTCGGTCGGCTGGCAGCGCGCCCTGACGGCATTCCTGTCGGGATCAATGTCGGCGCAAACCGGGACAGCGTGGATCGTGCCGCCGACTATGCGCTTGCGATGCGTGCCGCCCGGACATGCGTCGACTTCGCGACCATAAACGTGTCTTCGCCCAACACCGAAAACCTTCGGGACCTCCAGGGCGAACGAGCCTTGTCGGCGCTTCTCAAAGGAGTCATGGCGGAAAGCGGCGGTCTGCCCGTGTTTCTCAAGATCGCGCCGGATCTCTCGGATGAGCAGATTGGCACCATCGCGAGGACGGCCATGGAGAGCGGCGTTGCCGCAATTGTCGCGACCAACACGACCTTGTCGCGTGACGGGCTGACGGACCGGAGGAGCACGGAGCAAGGCGGGCTCTCGGGACGTCCGCTCTTTGCACGCTCGACGCGTGTCCTGGCGCGGCTGTTCCACGAGACGGGCGGCGAGATGCCGCTTGTCGGCGTCGGGGGAGTGACCTCGGCTGCCGATGCCTACGCAAAGATCAAGGCCGGTGCCATCGCGGTTCAGCTCTACACGGCGATAACCTATTTCGGGATATCGCTCGCGTCGCGCATCGCGCGGGGCGTTGACGAAATGCTGGCTCACGACGGGTTTGCGTCTGTTGCGGAGGCCCGGGGCATCCATGCGGCAGACTGGCTGCACGGATAGCAGCGCATGCCCGGGCAGCGTCAGCCGCTGGCACGTTCGAGCGCGGGGTATTTGATGCCAAGCGTGACGCCCCTTGCGACGAGGGAAATCAGGAGCGCCATCCAAAGACCGTCATTGCCGTAGCCGGAAAGAACCCACACGGAAACGAAATAGATCGCGGCCGAAACCGCCGTCATGTTCCGCATGTCGCCCGTTCGCGTGGCGCCAACGAATATCCCGTCGAGCATCCAGGCCGCTATTCCAAGGACCGGCGCAGCAATCATCCATGGCAGGAGCGCCTTGGCCGCTAGGCGAACCTCTTCCGAAGTGGTCATCAGATCAATCACCCAGGGTCCGAAGGCCCAGACGGCCGCCGAAAAGACGACCATGACGCCAGCGCCCCAGGCACTTGCCAGGAGGGCGCCCTTCCGAAGGCGGGCCCGGTCTCGCGCTCCCATGGCATTGCCCACAAGCGTCTCGGCCGCAATCGCGAAGCCGTCAAGCGCGTGGGCCGTCAAGTGCACGAACAGCAGGAGTATCTGGTTGGCGGCGAGCGGGACATCTCCGAACCTCGCCCCGAAGAACAGGAAGGACACGAAGATGGACTCGACAAACAGGGATCTCAGCAGGATGTCGCGATGAATCACGGCCATCCTGAACAGCCGTGCGCGAGAGAGAATCCGAGGCCAGTCGTTCCAGAACGGCCGCCGGATCGCATTCCTGCAAAACCAGAGTCCCAGCGCCAGCCCGCTCCATTCGGCGAGGAATGTTGCGAAGGCGACACCGGCAACGCCCCAGCCGAAGCCCAGCACGAAGACCACGTCGAGCACGATGTTCAGGCCGTTCATCCAGACTTGCAGCGCCAGAACGGCACGGGTTCTCTCGGATGCAATGAGCCAGCCGTTGATGCCGTAAAGCGCGATTGCTGCCGGGGCCGACCAGACGCGCACGGACATGTATGTGTTTGCGCTTTCCTCCACTGCAGGCGACGCGGGCGAGATCAGGAATCCGCCCTGGAAGATCGGCCATTGCAGAAGGATCAGCATCAAGCCGCCGCCCACCCCGACAACCATGGCACGCGACAGAAGAGCGTCCGCCTCTCCCCGGTCGCCCGCGCCAAGCGCCTGGCTTGTCATGCCGGTGGTTCCCATGCGGAGAAAGCCGAAGATCCAGTAGATCGCGGTCAGGATGTTGGCACCGATCGCGACAGCCCCGATCGGCACCGGGTCCCCCAGCTGCCCAACGACGCCGGTGTCCACGACGCCGAGGATGGGCACCGTGGCATTGGCGAGCAGGATCGGCAGCGCTATTCCGAGAACGCGGCGATGCGTGATCCCGTGCGGGGTCGGGGCCGTCATTCAGCGGCAGGCGACGGCATCAGGAAATGTCCCGTCGCCTGTGCCATCGGCCGCATGCGATTGTCCTGCCAGGCCTCGACCATGACGCTCGCATAGCGACGGCCCGATCGGTTGACACGAGCCCGCGCATAGGCGTCCCGCGGCAGGCCCGAGCGAAGGTAGTCGACGGTTATGTCGATTGTCTTCGGCATGCGCGGCAGCGTGCCGGGATTAAGCGATTCGGCGTCCAGCCGGCCGCTCTCGATCTCGTGCCAGAGGTTCTGCCAGCCGAGCTCGACCAGTGCAGCGGTCTCCAGAAAGGCAGCCGTCACCCCGCCGTGCAGCGCCGGCAGTTCGGGGTTGCCGACCTGCATGTCGTCGAACTTGAGCACGGCCGTCAGTTCGTCTCCGTGGCGCTCGAACGCGATTCCGAGAAACTGGACGAATGGAATGCCGGCCACGAGCGCGCGCAGGGCGGCGTCGCGCCGCTGCTTCACGATCTGGACAGGTTCGGGGCGCTTCCGGTTCATGTCTGCACGACGAAGGCGCCCGTTGCCGTGGCAACGGGATTGGCCTTGTCCTCGTCGGTCGCCAAGGTGCGAACGAAGGCGACGGTTCGGGTCAGGTGAAAGCAGGTTGCGTGAGCCGTGATCGTCTGTCCCGGCGTTGCGGGTCGCATGTAGTCGATGCGAAAATTCAGCGTTGCGGTGGTCGACGGCCTGGCGGGATGCGAGAGGACGGCCACGCCGCCGCAGGTGTCGAGCAGGGAGGAGACGGCACCGCCATGCGCGACTCCCGTGACCGGGTCGCCCACGAGCCGGTCATTCCAGGGCATCGAGACGACAGCGGTCCCTTCGCCCACCTCCTCAAGAACCATGTTCATGGCCCGGCAAAAGGGCAGTTCGTCGATGAACCTACGCTGTCCCGCTCCCCGGATTCCGACCTTGTCAGGCATGTGTGGCCTCCTTCACGGGTTTTCGTCCGTTTGTTCGCGTTCGGCAAGCCGATTGATCCGGCGGTTCACGGAGAGAAGCCTGAGCCGTCGGTCGCGAGCGTTTCCGCTGCACAGGTTCGGCCCTTCTTCAGAACGGATGAAGAGGCGCGGCACTTGTTCCATTCGTGCCGCGTGACCACATGACTGGAACGATGCCGGCAAGTCGGATCGGTGCCCTGCCTGCCGGCGTGCCAACAGAATTGTGGCGTTGCACGGCATTTGCCGTTACGCCAAGGTGACCGAACAACATGCCGGAGGCGACATCAGGATGCCAACCTACACACCTCCCGTGAGAGACCAGCAATTCCTGCTTCATGACCTGTTCAAGGTCGGCGAGAGCGACATTCCCGGTTACAAGGACCTCGACCGGGGCTTTACTGCGGCGGTTCTGGAAGAGGCCGGGAAGATTGCCGCAAACGTGTTGCAGCCGTTGAACGTCGTTGGGGACACGCAAGGCTGTTCGCTCGAAAACGGCGTCGTGCGCACGCCGGAAGGGTTCAAGGCGGCTTGGGACGAGATGGCGGCGGGTGGCTGGATGGGTCTCGCTGCAGACCCGGAGCATGGCGGTCAGGGCATGCCGCATGTCCTGCACACGGCGGTCGGCGAGCTCTTCTCCTCCGCGAACATGGCCTTTCAAATGTATGCTGGGCTGACGCAGGGCGCGGCGCTGGCGCTGGCGACCCACGGGTCGGACGAGCAAAGGGCCACCTACATTCCTCCGATGCATGAAGGGCGCTGGTCGGGAACGATGAACCTGACCGAGCCGCATTGCGGCACCGACCTCGGCCTCATTCGCACCAGGGCGGAACCGCAGGAGGACGGCAGCTACAGGATTTCGGGCCAGAAGATCTGGATTTCGGGCGGCGAGCACGACCTGGCCGAGAACATCGTTCACCTCGTGCTTGCACGCGTTCCCGACGGTCCGGAGGGGATCAAGGGGATTTCGCTCTTCGTGGTTCCGAAGTTCCTTCCCGGCGAGGATGGCTCGCTCGGCGAGCGGAACCGGCTCTCCTGCGGCGGTCTGGAAGAAAAGATGGGCATCCACGGCAACGCGACCTGCGTCATGAACTACGACGGTGCCACCGGATGGCTCGTGGGCGAGATGCACAAGGGAATGCGGGCCATGTTCACGATGATGAACGAGGCGAGGCTCTCGGTGGGGCTTCAGGGCTACGCGCAGGCCGAGATCGCCTACCAGAACGCCGTCGCGTTCGCCCGGGAGAGGTTGCAGGGCAGAGACGTGACCGGGACGAGGAACCCGGACGGTCCAGCCGATCCGGTCATTGTCCATCCGGACGTGCGCCGCAACCTGCTCGATCAGAAGTCTTTCGTCGAGGGCGCACGCGCCCTTGCATTCTGGGGTGCGGAGATGATCGACCGTGCACGCAGGATGAACGATGACGAGGCCGAGGCGTTGGTCTCTCTGCTGACTCCGGTCATGAAGGGATTCCTGACCGACAAGGGCTTCGAGACTTGCGTCCTGGCGCAGCAGACACTGGGCGGATCAGGCTTCACGAGAGAGGCCGGAATCGAGCAATTCGTCCGGGACGCGCGCATCGCCATGATCTACGAGGGCACCAACGGCATCCAGTCGCTGGATCTCGTGGGCCGGAAGCTTCCCGCGAACGGCGGCAAGGCAATCATGTCGTTCTTCGAACTGGTGAAGGGCTTCATCAAGGAAAATGAAGGCAACGAGTCACTGAAAGTCGATTTCCTCGACCCGCTGAAAGCCGCTTCGAAGGACTTGCAGGCGGCTGGCATGTACTTCCTGCAGGTGGCCGCGAAGAACCCGCAGCACGCGCTGGCGGGATCATACGACTTCATGCACCTGTTCGGCCATGTGTCCCTTGGCTTCATGTGGGCGCGCATGGCACGAGCCTCGATGGAAGCCCTTGAGCTTGGGGCCGAAGACACCGAATACTACGAGACGAAAATCGCGACCGGACGTTACTACATGTCTCGGCAACTGCCAGCGACCGGTCTGCACCTGGCGCGGATCACGAGAGGGGCGGAAACCGTGATGGATATCGGCGCCGAGAGTTTCTGATTGGAGGACGAATGACGATCAAGCTGCACTGTTTCGGCGAAAGCGGACATTCATACAAGGCGGCGCTCGCGCTGGAACTCGGACCGCTCGACTGGGAACCGGTCTTCGTGGACTTCTTCAACGGCGCATCGCGCAGCGAGAGCTATCGCAGCGACCTGAACGTCATGGGCGAGGCGCCCGTGCTGGTCGATGGCGATGTGCACCTGACCCAGTCCGGCGTGATTCAGGACTATCTTTCGGAACGAACCGGCCTCTTCGGAGGCCAAGCCCCGGAAAGCCGTCGCGAGATACTCCGCTGGGTGCTCTGGGACAATCACAAGCTGTCGAGCCAGGCTGGCGTGACCAGGTTTCTCATGAACTTCCTGCCTCCGGACAAGCGTCCCGAACCGGTGATCAAGTGGCTGCAGGGACGATTGTCATTGGCGCTCCGGGTTCTCGAAGAGCATCTCGAGTCGCGCGAGTGGATCGTCGGGCAAGACGTCACGAATGCGGATCTGACCTGCTGCAGCTACCTGTTCTACGAGGAGCCGTTTGGCTTCGAGCGCAAGGACTGGGCCGCCATCGATGCCTGGCTGAAGCGAATCGAGGCGATCGACGGCTGGAAGCACCCGTATGATCTCATGCAGCGGGCCTTCCCGGAAAAGACGGCGTGAGGAGGGGAACGGCCATGGGCGACGCCTACATCTACGACGCGATTCGTTCGCCTCGCGGCAAGGGCCGGAGCGACGGCAGCCTGCACGAGGTCACGCCGGTCAAGCTCTCGGCCGACTTGCTCAATGCCATGAAGCGACGGAACGGTCTGGAAGGCCATGCCGTCGAGGACGTGGTCTGGGGCAACGCGACCCAGGTCAAGGAACAGGGCGGGTGCCTCGCGCGAACCGTCGTCCTGGCATCCGACCTTGATGAGCGGGTCCCGGGTCTCTCCATCAACCGGTTCTGCGCAAGCGGCATGGAGGCCGTCAACCTCGCCGCAAACCAGGTGAAGGGCGGTGCTGGCGACGCGTATATCGCCGGGGGCGTTGAATGCATGAGCCGTGTGCCCATGGGCAGCGACGGCGCAGCGATTGCCGTCGACCCCAGCGTTGCCATGAAGGCCTATTTCGTGCCGCAAGGCATTTCCGCGGACATCATCGCGACCGAGTACGGATTCAGCCGAGACGATGCGGATGCCTATGCCGTCGAAAGCCAGCAGCGAGCGGCCAGGGCGTGGGACGAGGGCCGGTTCGAGAATTCAATTGTCCCCGTCAGCGATCAGAACGGAATGACGATTCTGAACTGCGACGAGCACATGCGTCCCGATACGGACATGCAGGCGCTGGGCGCGCTCAGTCCCGCCTTCAAGGATCAGGGCGAGGTCATGCCCGGCTTCGATGCTGTCGCGCTGATGAAGTACCCGCATCTCGAGAGAATCTGCCATGTCCACCATGCCGGGAATTCCAGTGGCATTGTTGATGGCGCTGCGGCGGTGCTGGTCGGATCGAAGGAGTTTGGCGAGGCCAACGACCTCGTGCCGCGGGCGCGAATCCGGGCCACCGCGAAGATCGGTACCGATCCGACAATCATGCTGACAGGGCCGGTGCCGGCCACGGAAAAGGTTCTGGCCGCTGGCGGAATGACAATCGGCGACGTAGACCTCTTTGAGGTCAACGAGGCCTTCTCCTCGGTCGTTCTGCGCTTCATGCAGGCATTTGGTGTCGACCATGGCGTCCTGAACGTCAATGGCGGCGCAATCGCGATGGGCCATCCCCTTGGCGCATCCGGGGCCATCATCATCGGAACCCTCCTTGACGAAATGGAGCGCCAGAACAAGGAGACCGGCCTTGCCGCGATCTGCGTGGCCAGCGGCATGGGTGCCGCCACGATTCTGGAGCGCGTGTAAGTGCGGAATCCGCATATCTTCGTGAACCGAGAGCCCGGGCGGGGACCTAACCATGACTGACTTTTCCTGTGAGATTCACGACGACGGGGTTGCCGTCATCACTTGGGACGTGCCCGGGAAGTCGATGAACGTCCTGACCCGCGAGGCGTTCGCGGCGCTGGATGGTCACGTCGATCGGGCGCTGGCCGATGATGCCGTGAAGGGAATCGTCATCACCTCCGGAAAGGAGAGCTTCGCCGGCGGGATGGACCTGAACGTGCTGGCATCGATCCGCGACGCGGCCGGCGAGGACCCTGCGCCGAAGCTCTTCGAGTTCGTCATGGAGGGTCACCGGATTCTGCGAAACATCGAACGGGCGGGATTGGACCCAAAGACGAACAAGGGCGGCAAGCCGGTCGCCTGCGCGATTCCCGGGCTGTGCGCCGGCATCGGCACCGAGATTGCCCTGGCATGTCACCGTCGGTTCATGGCGGACACGCCGAAAGGCCGCATCGGCCTGCCGGAAATCCGGGTGGGCCTATTCCCCGGCGCGGGCGGCACGACGCGCTACTCGCGCATGGTCGGCGCGATGGCGGCTGCTCCGGTGCTTCTCGAGGGCAAGCTGCTCGAGCCGCGCAAGGCAAAGGCCGCGCAACTGGTCGACGAGGTCGTGGCGGCTGACGAACTGCTGGCGCGTGCCAAGGATTGGGTCTTGAACGCGACGGACACCGACCTGGTCAAGCCCTGGGACCAGAAGGAATACAAGTTGCCCGGCGGAGCGCCTTACCACCCCCAGGGCTTCATGACCTTTGTCGGCGCAAGCGCAATGATCAACGGAAAGACCAAGGGCGTCTATCCGGCGGCGAAGGCGCTGCTGTCTGCCGTCTACGAAGGCGCATTGGTGCCGTTCGACACGGCCCTCAGGATCGAGGCGCGACACTTCACGAACATCCTGTTGAACCCGACGTCCAGCGCGATGATCCGGTCCCTGTTCATCAGCAAGGAGGCCTTGGAAAAAGGCGCGCGCAGGCCTGACGCCAGTGATCAGAAGGTCGGGAAGGTCGGCGTCTTGGGAGCCGGCATGATGGGAGCGGGCATCGCCTATGTCAGTGCCAGGGCGGGAGTCGACGTGGTCTTGGTCGATCGCGATCAAGCCACGGCCGAGGGCGGCAAGGCCCACTCGGAGGAAATCCTGGACAAGGGGATCGCTCGAAGGCGCGTGACCGAAGAGGAGAAGGCAGAGGTCCTCGGAAGGATACTGGCCACAGCCGATCTCGAGGACCTGAAAGGCTGTGATCTGATCGTCGAGGCCGTGTTCGAGGATCCGGGCGTGAAAGCGGACATCACGAAGAGTGCCGAGAAGATCGCCGGCGACGACTGCATTTTTGCCACCAACACCTCGACCCTGCCCATCACCGAACTGGCCCAGGCCAGCGCTCGGCCGGAGCAGTTCATAGGCATTCACTTTTTCAGCCCCGTCGACCGGATGCTCCTGGTCGAGATCATCAAGGGCGCCAAGACAGGTGATCGGGCCGTTGCCAAGGCGCTGGACTACGTGCGCCAGATTCGGAAGACGCCGATTGTCGTGAACGATGCCCGCTTTTTCTACGCGAATCGCTGCATCATTCCCTACATCAATGAAGGCCTGCGCATGGTCGGCGAAGGGATTGAGCCGGCGCTGGTCGAGAACGCCGCGAAGCTGCTTGGGTTCCCGCTCGGCCCCCTGCAGCTCGTCGACGAGACCTCGATCGATCTGGGCGTGAAGATTGCCAAGGCGACCCGCGCGGCAATGGGGGACGCGTATCCAGACGAAGTCGTTGACGCGGTCCTGTTCTGGATGGCCGACCAGGGACGGCTTGGCCGCAAGGCCGGTGCGGGCTTCTATGCGTATGACGCGTCCGGCAAGCGCACGGGTCTTTGGGAAGGATTGCGAGAGAGGTTCGGGGGCGAGGGCATCCCTGCGCTGGGCGAGGTACAGAACAGGCTGATGATGGTGCAGGCGTTGGAAGCCGTGCGTGCGCTTGAGGAGGGTGTCCTGAGCGACATTCGCGAAGGTGATGTCGGCGCGATCCTTGGGTGGGGATTTGCGCCGTGGTCAGGAGGCCCGTTCTCGTGGCTCGACATGACCGGAACGGGACGGGCGATGGAAATCTGCGCCGACCTGGAAGCCCGGTTCGGCCCGCGTTTCGCGCCGCCTTCTCTCCTGTCCGAACTCGCGACGTCCGGCGAAGGGTTCTATGGACGATTCGGGTCGGTCCGGAATGCCGCGTAGCATGATTATGGCTTCGCTGGCTCGCGGGTCGGTGTCGGGATGCGTCCATTCGCGCGATCTCGGGTGGTGACAGGACCTGGGCAGTGCGCTATTGAGCGTTCGTGCGCAAGCCGGAGACAGGAACCATGGCCGAATACAAACACGGTGAAATGGAAGTTGCAGATCAGGAAGCCGTTTTCTCGGGATTCGTGACCTGGGTGAAGAACGTGACGATCGTCTGCTTTCTGGTCCTGATTTTCCTCGCGGTCTTCAATTCCTGAGCTTCCGCGTCGCGTTTTCATGGACGCGAGATTGGGCAAAGTCAGAGACATGGAATTCCGCGGCATTTTCCCGTCATCAGCGGCACATGCGTGATATTGGCATTGCAGCGAGCCTTTGGCCGTCGACCCTGCATTCTCCGCAGATCGTGACGCAATTGCATGTTGGGCAGGGCGGCTGACAGGCACTGCGGAGACGATTCAGAGCAACCAGGTGAGAACTCCAAGGGCCATCGCACCGGCCAACGCACCCCAAAGGACGCTCTTTCGCCAGAAGGCAACGGCCAGCGTTGCAAGTGCCGCCGCAAGGCGCACGGGATCGGTGTCTCCACCAGTGGCATTCGGCCAGGCGACGAGCGGAGCGACCAGTCCCGGCAGCACGGCCACGGGCGTGTAGCGCAAATGGCGGAGCAGCCAGTTCGGCATTTTCCCTCCGCCGACCAGCCCGAGGAAAGAGAAGCGGATCAGGAAGGTGCCCGCGCCCAGCACGGCGATGATCGCCCAAATCTCGATCGCTGAATGGCTCATCGGCCTCGCCTGCGCTCGATTTCCGCGCCCACTGCCATCGCAATTGCGGCGGCGATCAGGAGGCCGATGCCTGTCGGCAGCCAGAACAGGAGCATCGCCGCAAGTGCCGACGAGATGGCAGCTGCAAGATGGGCAAGCGTCTTCAGCATTGACCCCACGATTGCCAGGAACAGGATCGGCATCGCAAAGTCGATCAGGGTGCCGTCGGGCAACGCCTCGCCCGTTGCCGCGCCAATCAAGGTCCCGATGACCCAAAGCGGTGCCGTCAGCGCGATCGTGCCGAGAAAGTAGACAACCTTTTGTTCTACCGGCCGCTCGGGCCGTCCTTCGAAATGAGCGATTCCAAGTGCATGGCTGACGTCGAAATTTAGATATGAAACGATCACGCGCTGCCAGAGCGGAGCTGATCCCAGATGCGGCTGAAGTGCCGCGGAATACATCGCCATTCGCAGGTTGACGGCAAGTGCCGCCGCCATCGCCACCCAGGCCGGCGCAGACTCGGAAAGCAGCTGCACGGCAGTGAACTGGGCGGACCCGGCGATCACGAGGACCGACATTCCGACCGCCTGGGGTACGTCCAGCCCGGCCTCGACGGCGACGACCCCGAACAGAAAGGCGAACGGGCCGATGACGAACAGGAACGGCAGGCCGGAAACGAATCCTTCGAGAAATGCGGATTTTCCGGTGGTTAAGGACATGGTCCGGCCCTAATCTCTGTCCGGCGCGCATAGCGCACGCCAGGAAGGGGCGCAATCAATGGCTCGTGAAGTCGCTGATCGGTACCTAATTGCTCCCGATCCGGGGGACACGCGGCTGACCCGTGCCGTGGAGGGTGTCGACGAATCCGGGGCCTGCGCGGAGATTTCCGTGGTCGAGGAGCGTCCGTTGACGATTTTCCTCAACGGCCAGGAGATCGTGACAGTCATGACTATTGGCGACTATCCCGAGTATCTGGCACTCGGGTTCCTTCGCAATCAAGGAATGCTGCAGCCCGGCGAAATAGTCTCTGCCGTTGATTTTGATGCCGAACTCGAAACTGTCGTGCTGCGTACCGACACTGAGACCAGCTACGAGGAAAAGCTCAAGAAGAAGACCCGGACGAGCGGGTGTGCAGTGGGGACCGTCTTCGGTGACGTCATGGAGGGTTTGGAGGATCTGACTCTGCCGCAAGCCGAATTGCGCACTTCCTGGCTGTATACCCTCGCGCAATCCATAAACCGGACGCCTTCTCTCTATCTTTCGGCGGGCGCGATTCACGGAACCGTTCTCTGCGAGGCGGACCGGGCGCTGGTCTACATGGAGGATGTCGGTCGCCACAACGCGGTCGACAAGATCGCGGGGTGGATGCTCAGCAAGGAGGTGTCCGGAGACGACAAGATTCTTTACACGACTGGACGCCTGACTTCGGAAATGGTGATCAAATGTGCGCTGATGGGAATTCCTTCGCTCGTCTCCCGGTCCGGATTCACGGCGTGGGGCGTGGAGATCGCCCGCGAAATTGACCTGACCTTGATTGGTCGCATGCGGGGGCATCGGTACGTCTGCCTGTCAGGCGGACACCGCCTTGTTCGGGATGCCGACCCGGCGCATGTGAAGTCGGAAGAGCGCAGGCATCAGCGAAAGGGAAGTCGCGAATGACGCCACGTGAATGGGCTGCTGAACTGGCGCGGAAGCTGTCGAACTCGGAAGTCGGGCAAGTCGCCTTGACGGTGGATTCGTCGGAGAGGCCAGGCTTTCGGATCTATCCGGGCCAAATCCGGCCGCAGAGATCCATTGGTCGGATTGACGCATGGCTGCGGGCATGAGCCTTCCCTCAGGCATCATATTGGCTGGCGGCCAGGCCCGCCGCATGGGCGGTGGCGACAAGGGCCTCTTGGCCATCGGCGACAGGACGATGCTGGATCACGTGATTGAAAGGCTTGCGCCTCAGGTGGCCGAACTGGCATTGAACGCCAATGGCGACGAAACGCGGTTTGCGGAATTCGGCCTTCCGGTCCTTGCCGATCCAGTCGCCGGGCGTGCAGGTCCCTTGGCTGGTGTCTTGGCGGGACTTGACTGGGCGGCGGACCGAGAGGTTGCGAACATCGTGACGGCTGCTGCGGACACGCCGTTCCTTCCCACGGATCTGGTGACCCGTCTCTTGGATGCTGCCGTGGACCAGGGCAGGCAGATAGCGCTTGCCAGCACGGCGACCGGGCTGCATCCGACTTTCGGCCTCTGGCCTGTTGCGCTTCGAGACGATCTGAGAACCGCGTTGTCAGAGGGCGTTCGCAAGGTTGTCGACTGGACCGACCGGCATGGTGTGGCCAGGGCGGAGTTTCCGGTCGGGGAGTTCGACCCTTTCTTCAACGTGAACACGCCCGAGGATCTCGATCGTGCTCAGGACTTTCTGGAGTCAGCATGAAGGTCTGGGGAGTCGTCGGCTGGAAGAACTCGGGCAAGACCGGCCTTATGGAGCGACTCTTGGCCAAATTCGTTGCCCGAGGCCTCAAGGTCTCGACCCTGAAGCACGCGCATCACGTGTTCGACGTGGATCAAGAGGGCAAGGACAGCTACCGGCACCGCGTGGCCGGTGCGACCGAGGTCTTGCTTGCAAGCCGGCGGCGCTGGGCTTTGATGCATGAGTTGCGTGACGAAGAGGAGCAGGGGCTTGCCGCCCTGCTTGCAAAGCTCGAGCCGGTGGATCTGGTCCTGGTCGAGGGTTACAAGCGCGATCTGCACCCGAAGATCGAGGCGCATCGAGCGGAAACCGGCAGTGAATTGATTGCTTCCGATGATCAGACGATCAGGGCCGTCGCATCGGATTGCGGTGCCAAGGTACCTGATCGGCCGGCCTTTCACATCGACGACACGTCCGCGATCGCCGACTTCATTTTAAAGGAGCTTGGGTTGCCGGATGGCTGAAGTGTCTTGCCTTGACGACTTGGGACGGCGATGCCGAAGCGGCATGGTCTCTTTCCGTAATCCGGACGGCAGATTCGGAAAGACGCCGGGAACTGCGGGATGCTGAAACCGCCGCGCATGAAGAACGACTGTTTCGCCTTGCCGCCCGGAGTCGACTGGACACCTGTCGACGACGCGCTTCAGAGGCTGCGCAAGGCCGTGCGCTTGTCGGTGGACAGCGAGGTCATGCCTGTCGAGGAAGCGCACGGCCGGCTGCTGGCAGAGCCAGTGCGGGCTCGCCGGGCTAATCCGCCGGGTGCCAATTCGGCAGTGGACGGCTATGGATTCTCGCACAGCGCCACAGGTGCCGGTGACCATCTGATGCCGCTTGTTGAAGGGCGTGCGGCTGCAGGGTGTCCATTTCTCGGACATGTGCCGGAAGGACATGCCATCCGCATCCTCACCGGTGCACTCCTGCCGTCGGGCGTCAATACCGTCGTGCTGGAAGAGGACTGCTCGACGGATGGCGCGAGCATCGCGTTCGAGGGTCCCGTGAAGATGGGTGCGAACACCCGCCTGGAAGGCGAGGACGTCAATGAGGGCGAACTGGTGTTGCCTGCCGGAACCCGCCTTGGGCCGCCCGAGCTTGCGCTTCTGGTGGCAACCGGGGTCACGGATGTTCGAGTTCATCGCAAGCTGAGGGTCGCCGTCCTTTCGACCGGAAGCGAAATTGCGCTGGTCGGCGCGGCCTCCGGTCCCGCGCGGACATACGATGCGAACCGGCCCATGCTCTTGTCCCTAGTCCGGGACTGGATGCTGGAACCGGTGGATCTGGGGCTGGTCCCGGATGATCGCGACGCACTGCGCTCGCGCCTGGATGCGGGAGCCGAGAATGCCGATGTCATTCTCACCTCAGGAGGGGCTTCGGCCGGGGACGAGGATCATGTGTCGGCGCTGCTGGCAGAATCGGGATCACTTGGCGACTGGCGCATAGCGCTCAAGCCAGGCCGTCCGCTTGCGCTTGGCGTCTGGCGAGGCGTCCCGGTCTTCGGCCTTCCGGGGAATCCGGTTGCGGCGCTGGTCTGCACGTTGATCTTTGCCCGTCCTGCCATGGGAGTCCTCGGGGGCGAAGGATGGCGAGAGCCCCTGGGATTCAACGTGCCGGCGGCCTTCGAGAAGTCCAAGAAGGCAGGGCGGCGCGAATACCTTCGCGCTCGCATGAACACGGACGGCGCGGCAGAAGCGTTCATGTCGGAGGGTTCCGGCCGGATTTCGGGCCTGGCCTGGGCTGGCGGCCTGGTCGAGATCGGCGACGGCGCCCGAGAAATCCGGTGCGGCGACCCGGTGCGCTTCATTCCCTACGGCAGCTTCAGGTGACGCGTAATGCCTGCTTGCCGGGAGGCGGCGTGCAGCTCGCCGACTTGGCCAGTTTCCTGCTGATTTCCTTCCCAAGCCTTGGAGCGCCAATCCTCGATCGGATGCCGCACCGAACGGCCAGCGCAAGAATCCGGATGTCATGCCAGCCGACCGGGCTGATCGGGTCCCAGGACTTCCATGTTGCCCTCCGCGTTCTCGCGGTGTTCGGCAGACGCTGCGTTTTGCAGGGCCCATCACGGCCATGCACGTCACTTCCCTGTGGCGCGTCGTCGCCTCCTTGAGTGCCATGCGATCAGGGCGTCGTGGAAGATCGCGCGCGTAGCATCCCGGTTCGGGTGACGGGCTCCTATCATCTCATGGGCATCACTGTCGTGATTTTGCTCTTTTTCCCTTGCGCGGTTCCAGTCGGGGCCATATAGGCCGTCTGTCCAGAGAGCGTGCCCTGCAGGCTCTCCTGGCATCGTCCGAGACGGTGGGTTGGCGAAGGCCGTTAATTCCTGCCTGAGACGGGAACTGAAGAATGCTGACTTCAGGTCTGCCCTGAAGCTCTGTTCACGATGGACCCGTAAGGACTTCTGGGGCTTCGGCCTCGTGATGAGCCGGAGGGGTCACCCTCCAGATTTGGAGTGAAACTGTGAATAGAGCCCAGAAAGAGAAAGTGGTCGAGGAACTCGGCCAGATCTTCGAAAGCTCTGGCGTGGTGGTCGTAGCCCACTACGC
>JAJEGW010000159.1 GCA_022819605.1 Silicimonas sp.
CAGATCACGATGTGGCTCGATCTGGATGCGACCGTTGCGGAAATTGCCAGGTATTCGCAGGAAGATGCTGAAAGCTACGCGCGATTGATCGGCGAGTTCGACGAGCTTCGCCCGCTTCTCGGAGCGGCACGGTCCGGTCCAATCGGCATGGCTCCCTCGATGAAGGATCTGCTTCGCGACCATCCGCGCGGTGGAATTTGGATGCGGCGCATGGCCATGAGCGCGCGAGACGTGATTTTGCGTGAATTCGCCAGCCCGCACGTGCGGGCTTTCATGGGATGGATGGCGTTTCAGACGGCCGTCCCGGTCGACCAGGCGGGCACCGGGCTTCTCCCGTATCAAATCACGGCACCCCGGCAGGCAAAGAGCTGGTCGATTCCTAAAGGGGGTTCTGGCCGTCTCACGGATGCGCTGGTCGGGTTCCTTTCCGGCCACGGGGCCGAGTTTCACTACGAAGCTTGGGTTGAGAGCTTGATGCTGGATGGAAACCGATGCGTCGGGGTTCGAACGCGAGATGGGCGGGAGTTTCGGGGTAGCAAGGGGGTGGTGTCTACAATCCATGTCAAGCACCTCGTCAACTTGGCGCATAAGGACGTTTGGGGCGAAGATTTCCTCTTTGGCGTGGATACCTACAACGTTGGCGTGCCGTTCTTTGCCACCTATCTTGCAACTTCTGCGCCTCCCGTATTCGAAACCCGGCGCGGGCCGCGAAGCGCTGTCTCGGCGGGATATGCCGGCTGGATCGAGGATCTCGTGCAATCCGGTCGTGACATCTATGACGGTCGACTGTCGGACGACGTGGCGTGGCTGCTGGTGGCGACGCCGACGCTCGTAGATCCAGGCCGCGCTCCGGATGGTCATCACACTGTCAAGTTTCTCACCCATGTGGTCCATGACCTTCCGGACACCGGACCGTCTGGCTGGGAAGCGAGCAAGGAGGCTTTTGCCGAACGCCTGATCGAATCCATACGGCGATTTTGCCCCGGCTTCACCGATGACGTGATCCTAGCTCGAAACACCAAGTCGCCCGTGGACATTGAAGCGTTGAATCCGCACATGATACAGGGGGCGGCCCACGGTGGTGACCGGTCGATCAGCTTTGCCGAAGAGCAGCGCCCTGTGCCGGGCTGGGCGCAGCACCGGATGCCGATTCCAGGGCTCTACCAGACCGGGGGAACGACCCATCCCGGAGGTTCCATCACTGGCTATCCAGGGCGTAACGCAGCCATGGTTGTGCTGAAGGATCTCGGTGAGGACCTGTCAAGCATCATGGATGTCTGAGGGTCTCACTCCCGTTGCTTGATCGGGAGCGAACGCGGGTTCGGCCTGTTTGGGGCTGCATTGCGAGCGCCCGCGCAGCGGTCATTCGGCCGATAGCTTGCTCCTGAGCCACTGGAAAGTGGCAGGTCCCCATTCCGCCTGATGTTCGAACGCGCAGTGGCCTGAGCCCTTGTAGATCTTTGCGCTGCGGGTGCCTACCGGTCCACTTTCAAGCATGTAGTGAATATTGCCAATTGGTGCGAGATGATCATTGTCGCCATTGATCATCAGCACCGGCATGTTGATCCTCTCGACAAGGCCCAGGGAGGACAAGGACCAGCCAGCGAAGATCTCCCGTTCCTTCTCGACCGACCAGGTCGGAAAGGACGGTGGTCCGTCGGGCGGGCCGAAACGATGGGTTGAGCGATGGTTTCGTGCGGCGGCAATCGCGGCCATCTCCTCTTCGGACATTTCGTAGCCGAACGGGTGGCCGGCAATGGCGGCCACTGCCTTGACCTTTTCTGGCGCCGTGCCTGCAAGCTGCATGACCGAATAGCCGCCTCTGCTGATCCCGAAAGCCCCGATACGGTTCTGGTCGACTTCCGGGCGCGCCATCAGCGCATCAACGGCCGCAACCCAGGCCTTGACCGATTCCGGCTCCCACGGGAAAGGGTTCTCGCCCGTGCCGGGCGCGTCCATCACCAAGGACGCGAGGCCGGCCTCCAGCGCCAGTTCCGCGGCCCATCCCCTGTCTTCCTTGAAGACATCGGCGCCACACATGATCAAAACGGCGGGAACGGGCGAATCGGATCTTGGCGCCCTGAAATGAGCGCGGAAGCCCATTCCTTCGCAAACGATATCCAGAATTCTCATCGGTGGGTCCAGATGGGAGCAGGCCTTGCGATAGGCCCGTGCGCAATCAGCGCTGACTGCAGCCTTGATCGGCGATATCTCGCCCGGAAAGCGACCGATGGCGAAATAGGTTTTTGCCAATAGAAACTGGCGGTTGGCGGTTTTGACGGCACCCTCGGCTTCCAGGCGATCTCCCTCGGCTTCATGCCGTGCACCAGCTTCGCGCCAGACCGGAACCCACTTGTCCTCGGTCGTGCCCTCAAGTGTGGAGACGATGCGTTCAAGTTCGTCGATGTCGTCGATCATTGACAGCCAGCGGCGGTAGAATCCCCCGCGAGCCACGATGAACGGATCCTCTCCGGGTTTGCGTTCAAGCTTGTTCATAGATTTTATCATTAAAATCAGTTTGTTATCATGTAGATCATTCGAGTGAGAAGATTGTAGACAGGAAGCCTGCGCTACGCTACCTTTTTTCGGCAAACGATTGCACAACTTGGGATTTGCGGCAGTCGCTAAGGGTCCGGAGTGTGCTCGGAATTCAACGATCGCAATGACAATCGGGAGGATGACATGACGACTACGGGATGGCGCATCGGCCTTCAGGCCGGGATTGCTGCACTGGCACTTGCCGCACCGCTCGCGGCGACAGCGCAAGTGAATAACCCGGGGCTGCTGGTTCACGCAGCCGATGACGAGCCGACAACGCTTGACCCAGCGCAGGTGGAGCCGGGTGAAGGGGGCGAAACGGTGATTCTGCAGGTCTACGACCGGCTGCTGGATATTGGGCCGACGAGTCCTGAACTGATTCCGTCTTTAGCGGTCGCGGTTCCCAGCGTTGAGAACGGAGGCATTTCGAGTGACGGGATGACCTATACCTTCAAGCTGCGGGAAGGCGTGACTTTCCACGACGGCACGGCATTCACCGCTGATGACGTGAAGTACTCCTGGGACCGGGCCATGACCATGGACCTGCCAGAAGGCAATGCCGGCGCATTGTCCGATGTGGTCGCATCGACAGAAGTGGTTGACGACATGACCTTCCGCGCGACGCTTTCCGAGCCGTCTGCCAGTTTCCTCAACTCGGCTGTTGTCTCCATGGTGGCGTCGATCGTCAGTCAAGACGCGGTGGAAGCGAATGGCGGAGTCGAGGCTGGCACGCCAAACCCCTTCATGGCGGGCAACATGGTCGGGACCGGACCGTACAAGTTCGTGGCATGGAACCGGAACGAAAACATCCAGCTTGAAGTCAACGACGACTACTGGGGCGAAAACGCCAAGCTTGACGTCCGGATCGAGATCGGGGGCGACCCGGATGTCCGGGTGCTGGGTCTGCGGGCAGGGGAGTTCGACACCATCGAAACC